>JAMBLK010000311.1 GCA_023336855.1 Actinomycetes bacterium | reverse complement strand
TGCACGGGTTCACCCCTCTCGAGGTGTGGCAAGGAGCTGAGACGCTGGGGATACCGGTTCGGGAGTTCCTCACGATGCTGCGCGACGCCGGGCTCGGCACGCTTCCGGGGACGGCCGCCGAGATCCTCGACGATCGCGTTCGCGAGTATCTATGCCCGGACAAGATCCGGACCGCGCAGTGGGCCGAGGTGATGATGACCGCTCACGATCTCGGGCTCCGATCGACGGCGACGATGATGTTCGGGCACATCGACGATCCGGCGTCCTGGGCGAACCACATCGAGACCCTGCGCGTCATCCAGAGGGCAACCGGCGGATTCACCGAGTTCGTCCCGCTGCCGTTCGTTCACATGGGAGCGCCGATCTACCTTCGCGGTGCAGCGCGGCCGGGCCCGACGTGGGACGAGGTGGTGCTCGTTCACTCGGTGGCACGGATCGCATTCGACGGCCTCATCAAGAACATCCAGGCGTCGTGGGTCAAACTGGGCCTCGAAGCGGGCCTGACGCTTCTCACAGCGGGTGCAAATGATCTCGGCGGCACGCTGATGGACGAGTACATTTCGGCGGCCGCCGGGGCATCCCATGGATCGATGATGGGTGCCGAAGACTTCACCGCCGCGATCGAGTCGATCGGTCGTGTGCCGCAACGACGCACGACCCTGTACCGTCCGGCGCCGACGATCCGAGTCGTTGGAGGGACTGCATGAAGCGCGCGGCCGACGAAACGAGAGATCAGCTGTTCGAAGCTGCCACGCAGTTGTTCCGGGAACTCGGATACGAGGCCACCTCCCATGCCGACATCTCCGCTGAGGCCGACATCGGCCGAACTACGTTCTACGAGCACTTCGCCTCGAAGGAAGACCTGCTGGTTCAACTCGTGCAGCGAGACCTCCCGGTTCTCATCGATGAACTCCTCGCCGAAGTCGATCCGAAGATCTCACCCGACCTGCGGCTCCGCGAATTGACGGTCCGGTTCGTGGAGTTCGTCGGCATCGACCATCTGGGGCTGATCCTCCACACCGAAGTCCCCCGGCTGTCCGCCGACGCTCAACTCGCGATCGCGGACTCCCATCGGGCATTGTCGAACGAGGTCATGGACATCTACCGCTCCGGCGTGAACGGGGGAGTGTTCGCCGAGCTTCCCGGGCCGCTCGTCGGGCGACTCATTCAGGACGCCATGATGGCGGGTGGCCGTGTCGTGATGAATCTGTCGGACCCCAAACAGCACGTTCACGAGATCGCCGAGTCGACCGCTGCGTTTCTGGTGAACGGCCTCCGCAGGTAGCGTCACCGTCATGCGGATCAACGTCATCACGATCTTCCCCGAGTTCTTCGCGTCGCCCCTCGAGACAAGCCTCGTCGGCAAGGCTCGGGAAGACGGCACCCTCGACGTGGCGCTCCACGACCTGCGAGAGCAGGGCAAAGGAGTTCACCGGCAGATCGACGACGCTCCGTTCGGTGGTGGCGCCGGGATGGTGATGATGGTCGAACCGCTCGCCGCGGCGCTCGACCCCCTGGCGGGCACACACCGGATCCTCTTCACCCCGGGGGGGAGGCCGTTGGATCAAGCGACGCTAGATCGCTGGGCCACGCTCGACGAGATCACGGTCGTTTGCGGGCGGTACGAGGGCGTTGATGAACGGATCGCAGAGCACTTCATCGACGAGGAGATCTCCATCGGAGACTACGTACTGCTCGGCGGTGAGGTCGCAGCTCTCGCCGTTATCGAAGGTGTGACACGATTGCTCGATGGCGTGGTGGGGAACCCCACGTCGGTCGAGACGGAGAGTTTTCGTGACGGTCTCCTCGAAGAGCCGCAGTACACCCGACCCGCCGAATTCCGCGGTTGGACCATCCCAGAAATCCTCCGCAGCGGAGACCATGCAAAGATCGAACGATGGCGACAGGAACAGCGTGTGCTGCGAACGAAGGACCGGCGACCTGATCTGCTTGGGTGAGTAGATCAGTAGATCAGTACTGCTCTACTTGCTACTGCTCTACTGATCTACTCGAGCCCGTTTACGCCTGTCCCTTGCTATTGTTCCGGTCACTTCTTCACCCTGACTTCGGAGGACCTCGTGAATACGCTCGATCAGATCGAGAGCGCCCAACTGCGCGATGACATCCCGGACTTCGGTCCCGGAGACACCGTGCGCGTGGACGTGCGCGTCATCGAGGGTGGGCGGGAACGCACCCAGGCATTCGAAGGCGTCGTTATCGCCCGCAAGGGTGGAGGCATTCGCGAGACGTTCACCGTCCGCAAGATCAGCTTCGGTGTCGGCGTTGAGCGTATCTTCCCGGTCCACGCTCCGATCATCCAGGAGATCGAAGTGCTCCGCCGTGGTGACGTGCGCAGGGCCAAGCTCTACTACCTCCGTGATCGGGTCGGCAAGGCCACCCGAATCAAGGAGAAGCGAGACTGATCGGTCCCAATCGAGATTCCGCAATCGAACACGACCCGTCGAATCGGCGGGTCGTTGTCGCGCCGCTCGACGAAGCGTCGCTGTCAGAAGGAGTCGCCGTTCTGGCAGCGATGGATCCGGTACTGGCGATCCTCGCAGAGCGGAACGGTATTCCACCGTTGTGGCCACGCGAACCCGGGTTCCCCACGATGGTCCGCCTCGTCCTCGAACAGCAGGTGTCCTTGGCCTCCGCGGACGCCGCCTTCCAGAAACTCGAGAGAGCGATCGATACCGTCGAGCCAGAGGACTTCGTCGGACTCGACGACGCGGAGCTACGGATCATCGGATTCTCCCGGCAGAAGACCGGCTACGTCCGGGGCATCGCTACCGGGCTACTGGACGGTTCGATCGACCTGGACGCCATCGGTGCTTTGGACGATGCGGCGGCCATGGATCGACTTCTCAACATCCGGGGGATCGGCCCGTGGACGGCGGGGTGCTATCTCCTGTTCGCCCACCGTCGGCCCGACGTCTGGCCGCCGGGCGACCGAGCGCTCCAGGTCTCGATGGGGCGAGTCTTCGACCTCCCCGATGTTCCCAACGTCGAGGAGTCGAATGAGCGGGCAACAGCGTGGCGACCACTCAGATCGATAGCCGCCAGGATGCTCTGGTACGAGTACCTAGGAGGGCCCGGTGAGTGACCCTTTGGGCGACCCGACAGGTAGGGTGCCGTCCGTGACTTCCTCCGAATTCGAACCCGTTGCACCCGAACCAGCCGGGGTCGAAGATGTCGGTAGCGAGAAGAAGAAGGCAGCGCTTCCATTCTGGCTCGAGTTGCCGCTCCTCATTCTCGCGGCGCTTGTCATCGCCGTCGTCATCAAGACTTTCTTCTTCCAGGCGTTCTGGATTCCGTCGTCATCCATGGAGGACACCCTTCAGATCAACGATCGTGTGATGGTGAACAAACTCGCCTACCGAATTGGAGATCTGCAGCGGGGCCATGTCGTCGTATTCGACGATCCCCGTGGCGAAGAAGCACCGCAAGAGACGATGGTCGAAGCGGCACGGCGCAACATCCTGGAAGCGGTGGGTCTCTCCGTTCCACGCTCCGAGTTCATCAAACGAGTGATCGGCCTGCCGGGCGAGCGCGTCGAGATCGTCGACAACAAGGTGCTCATCGACGGCGTGCCGATCGACGAGCCATATCTGAAGATCGGGTCGGTGATGCCGGATTTCGGGCCGATCATCGTGCCACCCGGCCAGATGTTCGTGATGGGCGACAACCGAAACGCGAGCCAGGACAGTCGGTACTTCGGGGCCGTTCCGACCGACACGATCGTTGGACGGGCGTTCGTGATCATGTGGCCTGTCGATCACTGGACGACGCTGTGACCTCCGCCGGGTTATCAACGGGTCCCGGGTAGCATCGCTGCACCGACCACGGACGGGAGAGGCACGAGTGGGCGAAGAGGATCTTGAGCGGTTCGAAACCGATGTTGAGCTGCAGATCTATCGCGAATACCGCGATGTCCTCCCGATGTTCCGATACGTCGTCGAAACCGAGCGCCGCTTCTATCTCGCGAACCAGGTCGAGATGAAGACCCGCTCTGCTGACGGCTCCGTCTACTTCGAACTCGAACTCGAGGATGCCTGGGTGTGGGATATGTTCCGCCCTGCCCGGTTCGTGAAGCGAGTGCGAGTCATGACGTTCCGGGACGTCAACATCGAAGAGACCGATCTTCCGTCGGAGTTCTAGGAAGAGCTGCCAGCTGCCGGCTCAGAGCCCACCTCGAATCTGTCCCAGCGAACCTGCATGATCAGCGGATGGGCACGCGCCGGATGTCTGTTGGAACTGCAGGGGAAGTGGTTGCTGCGCGATTCCTCGAGCGGCGCGGGGTGGTCATTGTCGATCGGAACGTGCGCGTCGGTCGCGACGAGATCGACCTCATCGCACGAATCGACGGCCGCACAGTTGCAGTCGAGGTCAAGACAGGTCTCGGACCGGGGACCCGACCGTGGGAGAACTTCGATCAGGAGAAGAACGCCAGGATCCGCCGCGCCGCCGACAGGCTCTCGATACGGCGCATCGATCTCATCGCCGTCGAGTTGAGAACCGAGGGGGCCGTCGTGCGCTGGCTACCGGGCGTCGGTTGACCCGTGTATGCGACGTTGCTCCTTGAACCAGCAGCCCCGATGCCAGTGTCGCCGCAGATCGGGAGCATCCCTCGGGACGACAACGAGATGCCCGACCCCCGGCACGATCCATGACTCACACCCGGGGCAGACGTACGCCTTGCGCGCCTGATACGGCTGGACGGGGTTGACGGATTGGTCGCTGCCACGCGAGTTGTCATCGTGCGAGGTGAGTCCCATTTGCTGAAGAGTATTCCGTACTCCGTATTCCGTATCCCGTTCACGGCTCTTGTCTTGCTACTTGCTACTTGCTACTTGCTACTTTGTCCCCATGAGCTTCGTATCTGTTGACGACCGCGGTTCCGTTCGATGGGTGACCATGTCGTCGCCGGGGGCGAAGAACGCCATTCCGAAGGTCGGATGGAGAGAACTGGCCGAGGCGTTCGAGGGTTTCGAGACTTCGGATCAGCGTGCGATGGTGGTGATCGGTGCCGACGGTGACTTTTCGGCCGGGGCCGATCTCAGCGCCGACTTCTCAGGGTTCGGAACGGCAGCGGCGAACGCCGAATACATGCGACACCCCAACCGGGCGGCGATCGCATTGCATCGGATCTCAAAGCCCACAATCGCCGCCGTCGATGGAGTAGCCGTCGGAGCCGGCATGAATCTCGCTCTCGGCTGTGACATGGTCATCGCCACGGACCGCGCACGGTTCTCAGAGATCTTTGTGAAACGAGGCCTGACGATGGACTTCGGCGGGACCTGGCTTCTGCCCCGCCTCGTCGGTCTTGCCCGTGCACGCGACATAGCCCTCACCGGTCGGATCGTCGGAGCCGAAGAGGCGCTGGCGATCGGCCTCGTGTCCCGCGTTGTCGCAGCTGAGGTGCTCGAAGACACCGTCACCGAACGTGCCGATGCGTTGGCAACCGGAGCGCCGCTGGCCCAGCGGTTCATCAAGGTTGCCCTCGACCGGTCGTCGACGATGACGTTCGAGCAATCCCTCGCATACGAGGAGCAAGCCCAGTCGGTCCTCCT
>JAMBLK010000310.1 GCA_023336855.1 Actinomycetes bacterium | reverse complement strand
GAGAGTGCGGGGGCGAACGTGACGAGGTTCCGATCGATGGTCGTGACTTGGGTCCAGGATCCGTCCGCCTCCAAGCGCTGAAGCGGCGCGATACCCGGGTAGTCCCAGCGATCGTCGGTGCCAAGAGCGTAGAGGTTCCCCGACCGGTCGTACGACGGCAGACCCCAGGTCCCAACACCGGTCAGCGCACTCGCATCGCCGCCGTCGATCGGAACCGTCCAGATCTGGCTCCCGGGATCGACACCCCGCTGTTCGTGCCGTTCCGAGACGAATGCGATCGACCGGCCGTCGGGGGACCAGGCGATCTGGCCCTCGTTGAAGTCGCCCGGTGTGAGACAGACCGGGTCGCTGCTGCCGTCCAGATCGACGAGCCAGATATGGGATCGCTTGTCGTGAATCCATCCCCGGCTGTCGAATCGGTATCCCAGGCGAGTAATGCGCCTCGGCACACGACCCCGCTCCTCCGTGTCGAGCCCCTTCCACTCATCGGTCCACTCGGATGCGACGGCGGCGATCTTGGAGCCGTCGGGCGACCATGCGATGTCGGTTGCTCCCAGTTCGAACTCCGTGATGACGGTGGCCTCTCCACCGTCGAGACGCAGGATCGCCACCTGTGGACGGTCCTCGTCCCCCATGCCCTTCCTCAGGAACGCGAGTCGGGTTCCGTCGGGAGACCAGCGAGGCATCGTGTCCATGTCACCCGATGTCAGCGGACGCGCCTCGGCACCGTCCCACAGCCAGATGCGTCGGACGTAGCGATCTCCTTCGAGGTCCATCTGCGTGACCACGAACGCAGCACGAACGCCGTCCGGGTGGAGTCTCGCATCGGACGGTGCGCGGTAGTCGCCGAGTTGGTCGGGACGCATGAGGGTGGCCTTTCAATGGGTTCGCACTGATTATGCATCTGGATGGGTCTTGACAATCCGCCACGGGCGGACTCTCTTCTAGGCTCCATGTCATGCATCGCTTCGTCGCCTCGGGCTTCTATGCCGGTCTCATCCCCCAGCGCCTTTGGGGGTCCGACAATGGCGCGGGCACATTCGGAGCCGCTGTCGCTGTGGTCATCTCGCTGTTGCTGTGGCGCTACCCGTGGTGGGTGGGCGCCGTCGCGTTCGTCATTGCGTTTGCACTCTCACTGTGGTCGGCGGCACCGTTCGCCGACGACCACGCTGATCCCGGGTGGATCGTGATGGACGAGGTTGCCGGAACACTCATCGCGGTGATCGGCCTCACCGGATGGCCCTGGCTCGTTGCCGTCGTCGTTGCACGCCTCGCCGACATCTTCAAGGTGCTACCGGGCGTCCCTCAGGCCGAAGCTCTCCCGGGTGCCATCGGGATCACGATGGACGACGTGATCGCCGGCCTCTACGGCATGGCGGCGGGCTGGCTCGTCTGGTGGCTGATGTAGGAGTGGGCCGGCCGGCGTCTGGCCTCATCTTCGGTCCAAGCCCCCAAAGCCCCCTCCGGCAAGACGCCCCCTCCGCCTCCTTCGTCGGCACCTCCCCCACTTCATGGGAGAGGAGCAGACTGGGGACTGGCGACTCAGAATCTCCACATCCAGGCTGTGAGATCGTTGGCTGTTATCTCTGTCACCGTGGCGTGGTTCGGGGAGATTGAGCCGTCGCGCTTGATCATCACGGCCCGCATTCCTGCCACAACTGCCGCGGATGCCCCGTGTTCGGCGTCTTCGATCGCTATGCAGTCTGATGGGGGAACGCCGAGGCGTCGGGCTGCCTCGAGGTAGACGTCAGGGGCAGGTTTCCCGTGCTCGACCTCGTCGCCGCCGACGAAGGCGTCGAAGTAGCGATCGAGGCCGGTGAGGGCGAGTTTGTTGTCGAGATCCGGGCGTCGGGACGACGATGCCACGGCCATCGGTATGCCCTGAGCCGCCAGGGCTTGAACGGTTTCGAAGGCATCCGGGAATGCTTCAAGACGTTCCGCGTAGACGGGGATGCGGATCTCGTCGATCGCCGCCATGTGCTCTTCGTACGGAAGCACCTCGGCCCTCTTCGCGTAGTAGGCGTATGTCGTCGGTTCCGAAGTGCCGAGACAGGCAACGGCGTC
>JAMBLK010000309.1 GCA_023336855.1 Actinomycetes bacterium | reverse complement strand
TCGATGAGATCTTCGTCGACCTGCGGGACGATCTCGGTCTTGCGATGTTCCTTGACCGCGATCTCTGCATCGATCAGTCTCCAGGATTCACGAATCCCCGCTTCGAGTTCAGCTTTGTGACTGGTTTCGACCGCCAACTCGGCATCGAGACGGGTCAGGTCCGCATCAATCTCCTCGCGAGCCTCCATCAACTCGAGGACTTCCTCTTCCATCCCGTTGACTTTGTTCTTGAGAAGTTCGACTTCACGACGGAGATAGTCGGCGTCGCGGGCACTCAGCCCACCGGCGTAGAGCCGCATCTCCTCGGCACCGGCTTTGGTTTGCGTGATCTCGAGTTCGCCGCTCGTCTTGTCGATGGCAAGCTCGGTTTCGCGCAGGCGAGCGGCGGTCGCGTCACGCTCAGTTCCGACGCGCAGCGTTGCCTCATGGGTCGCCCGGTAGTCGACGAGTTCGGGAAGGTTCTGACGTTGATCGATCAACCGATCGATGTGAGCATCGACATCTTGCAGATCGAGGAGGTCGTGCAAACTCCTCACGGGCTCCATGCAGGTTCCTTCCACCATCGGTTCACGCCTTCGCCGGGGTCCCCTCCCCCTCCGGCGACCCCGAAGGCCTCACAGTACCGTGCTCCGGCACCTGGGAAGTCGCCCGGATACAACCATTTCACACGAGAGCCTTGGATACCCGGGCCAAGCCGTCTTCGATGCGCTGGTCTGAGTACCCCAGGTTCTGGAACACCCTTGCGATTGCACGATTCTCAGGGAGATAGACCGCGTCCAGCTCGGTGAACCCGCTCTTGCGCGCCGGTTCCTCGAGACAGCGGAGCATCTCGGTAGCGAGGCCGCCGGTCCGCCACTCGGGAGCCACCACGACCGCTACTTCCGCAACGCTGCAGTCCGTGTGGCACTCGTAGCGAGCCACAGCCACTCCTCGACCTTCGTCGTCGGCTGCAACAAGCGCCAACCTGCTGCGGTAGTCAACCTCGGCGAGGTAGTGGATCTGTTTCTCCGAGAGGTGTGGGGCAGCTGTGAAGAATCGGTGAAACAGGGTCTCGCTATCAGCGTGCTTGATGGCATCCGCTAGGTCATCAACGTCCGCAGGGAGGATCGGTCGGATACGAGCGTGTCGCCCATCGCTCAGATTGAACTCCCCCTCGAGACCCTTTGGATACCCGGCTGGGAGTTCGGTGTCGGTCGGCCAGAAGAGCATGCTTGCAATTGTAAGCACTTTGGGGCACTAGGGCTAGCATTTGTGTCGTCCCGATGAATTCGCGGTGGAAGGGATTGCCACCCGGTAGCGTTGACCAAACCATGTGGAAATCACGAACAGCAGCACGCGTCGACAATCAGCGGATCATCCCGGATCGGCAGGAGTCGATCAGCATTACCGGGACGCACTTCGTCAACGGATCGTCCATGATCCCGCCGTTCCCTGAGAACCTCGAGACCGCCTATTTCGGGATGGGGTGCTTCTGGGGCGCCGAGCGCGAGTTCTGGATCGCCAACGGCGTCTACACCACAGCGGTTGGCTACGCCGGCGGTGCAACCGTGAACCCCACGTATGACGACGTCTGCTCCGGAAGAACGGGCCACACCGAGGCGGTGCTCGTGGCCTTCGATCCCGATGTCGTGTCGTATCAAGTGCTGCTGAAGCGGTTCTGGGAGGCCCACGACCCGACGCAGGGGATGCGCCAGGGCCCCGATTCCGGCTCGCAGTACCGATCGGCGATCTACACGACAGCCGAACGGCAACTGTCGGAAGCCACGGATTCCCGCGAGCGGTATGCCGCGGACCTGTCGTCCTCGGGATACGGGGACATCACAACCGAGATCGCACCGGCGCAGGAGTTCTTCTATGCCGAGGAGTACCACCAGCAGTACCTCGCCAAGAACCTGGCACGGGCCGGGATCGACCTCCAGGCGTTCTACTTCGGAGACACTCCTCCCCCGAAACACCCGATCGCCGCGGAGGGCTACTGCGGGATGCAACCGACGGGTGTGGCCTGCCCGATCGGCCTGGGTGTGGATCTTGAATCGGGCGCCGAAGACGCGACCTGAGCGATCTGAGCATGTCCGAACCTGCAAGATGAGGATCGGAACACTCCCTGCGACGCTCGGGGGGAGCCCGCCCGACGAGCATGGGGGACAACGGTAGATCCCCAAAACGAATGCCCCACCCAGCGGGCGCTATGCATGTCGGCGACGACTAACTACACTGTAGTCATGACAGTTGTATCGATCCGTTTCTCTGACGAGCCACTTCATCGACGACTCAAGGACAGCGCACACCACCGAAGCATCGGCGTTTCCACGCTGGCTGAGCGTCTCATCGACGAGGGTCTTCGTATGGAGGTCCATCCGTCGGTGCTGTTTCGAGAGGGTGCGTCGGGCCGCCGACCTGTCCTGGTTGGGGGACCCGAGGTTGCGGATGTAATCGGCGCCATCGTCGGTGGTGACGTTCCCGTCGACCACCGCCGGTCCCGGGCTGCAGAACTCGTGGGGATCACCGAAGCCCTCGTCGATGCCGCACTCGCCTACTACGCCGAGTACACCGATGAGATCGACAGCGAACTCGCTGCCCGAGCCCGTCTCGCCGATGACGCCGAGACATCGTGGCGTCGCCAGCGAATCCTTCTCGAAAGGTGAAGCTCCTCCTCGACGAAATGCACGCTCCCATCATCGCCGACGCGCTGACAAGAGACTCATGGGACGTTGTGGCAGTGGCGTCAACGGCTCACCTGCGCGGCATGTCCGATTCGGATCTGTTCACGCATGCCGCCGCTATGGGCCGCACTCTCGTCACAGAGAACATCGTCGACTTCGCTCCGCTGGTCGGCCAATGGGCAATCGAGAACAAGGCCCACGCCGGACTGGTCTTCACCAACCCGAAGCGGTTCAATCGGGCGACACTGGCCTACCCGGGAAACCTCATCGAAGCCCTTCGCTCATTCCTCAACGACCCGCCTATCAACGGCGAGTCATGGACCTGGTGGCTGTAGCAATCCGATCAGGAACCGATCCGCGGATGCACCCGTACCGGACGCAGACGTACCGGATGCTGTTCGCAGGCGACGCGACCATCCACCCGCCGCTCACGACTCTCTTGACTGACTGAACCCGTGCTGGACCCGGCTTCCTGTCCGTGGGCGTTGACGGGCTCGAACCGCCGACCTCTGCCTTGTATG
>JAMBLK010000308.1 GCA_023336855.1 Actinomycetes bacterium | reverse complement strand
GAGCGCGCACAGTCGTGCGTTTGAATGCGGTCAACGCGGTCGGCACGAGTCACTGCGATGTTGCACACGGTGGATCAGAACGACTCCTTCGTCTTCGAAGATCTCGTAGATGATGAGGTAGTCGCCACGCCGCGCCGACCACAGGCCCTCAAGTTCAACGACCAGCGGTTTGCCGAGCCGGTTTGGATTCTCGGCGATCGGGCCGAAGATGGATTCCAGTGCAGCGTGCCGCACCTTCTCAGGAAGCTTGTTGAGATGGCGGAGACCCTCAGACGTGATCCTTGAGACGCACACGCTTGCCGCGCTGAGCGTCGGCGCGCGAACGCCGAAGCGACTCCATCAGCTCATCGTCTTTGAGGAAATCGAGAGACTCCTCAAGAGACTCGAGGTCGTCGGGGCTCAAGAGGACGAACGACGGTCGTCCATTGCGAGTGACCAAGATACGGTCGTGCTGACGCTCGACCCTGTCGGCCAGTTCCGACAGGTGGGCCTTGACTTCAGAGAATGGAAGCGTGTCACTCATGTGGGCAAAATACGCCTAGAGCCATATCAGGTCAATATTTTGACCTACACAGTTGATCTTGGTCTGGCGAGGCTGACGGTGGCGAGCGTGATGAAATTCGGACCCGTGGCCTTCCCTCGAAATCGATTGGGCCCAAACCTGGATTGGACTCTGCCTTGTGGGCCCGACCGGGTTCGAACCGGCGCTGCCGCGTTAAGAGGAAGGTTCAGAACATTGCGCAGCTACCCGCCGCGGTCAAGTCAATGTGATGCCGGAGCGGTCGGCGAGTTGCTCAACCATCTGGCCAATGGTGATGCCCTGGCGATCGGCTCCCACCCGTATCAGTGCGACGGCGGCGTAGAGTGCGTAGCGCCAGTAGTCGTCGGCGTGCCACCATGCCACCTCGTCGAGCAGGTCAGGTTCCAGGCCGCCCCTCACCGATGCACTGGTGAGGATCGCATACTGGATTCTGCGGTTGTTCTTGCCTCGGAATTCGCATTCAGGTAAGTAGGTCTCGCGCAAGCCTTCATACGGGATCGGGTCGTTTCGTGTGGCGTCGACGATCTCAAGAACGTCGGCGGCGAGTCCCATGAACACCTCACCCGGAAACGTGTTGTACTTCGGATGGAGATCAGCAACCGATGCTGTCAATTCGAATACGTCGTCGCCCGCTGCGAGACCGGACAACAGCCGTCGGAGCGCTTCGTCCCGATCTTCTTCGGTTGGACCTTGCCGAGCCATGTCATGAATCTACCGCATCCGGAACGGGCGATTCCGCGCGGTGAGTTCGAATAGATGATCATCGCATTGGGGCAGCTTGTCAGGCGAGAGCGCCGCGGTTTTCCGGTCCACTCTCTGACCATGCGGCTACGACCGCATCGAGTTCTCGGTCTGGACTCACGTGACGTTTGTACAGCGGCCCACACGGCGTTTCCGACAGTTCAGCTGCCAGCGCCACCAGGTCATCGAAGCCCCGATAATCCCGATAGGCCTCAGCAAGATACTTGAACTCGTTCATGATCCCAACCACGCTGCGGTTCGCCGTCTTCGCATATCGGGCATCAGCCATTGCGTCGATCTCAACCTCGATGAATGCTGGAGCAACCTCGATGAATGCTGGAGCAACCCCGAGCGCCTCGAGTACTCGCTGGAGCGCTCCCGGGAATCGCTTCGCCAACGTGGCAGCCGGCGCGAGCGGCATCAACACAGGCAACAGCGTCCGCTCATTGACCAGCAACGCCACCTGCGGCTTCCAGAACAACACGTTGGCATACCAGTTGCCGAGGATGGTTGCCGGTTCAGACACAGCCGGTAGGACCGGCCGATTCACCCGGTCGAGGAGCTTCTTGGTCGCATGAATACTGAACACCGCCACCAGTCTCGCACCGAAGCAAAGCCAGAACCTACGGACGACACCAATCGCTCTTCAGCTGCCATCGAGAAGCCGCGGCGCGACCCACGCGATTAGTCACACAAACCTTCCGCCATGCACCCCTCATGGACCAAACATATTG
>JAMBLK010000307.1 GCA_023336855.1 Actinomycetes bacterium | reverse complement strand
GACATCGCCCTTCCCGACCGCGACGGGGTCCGCACCCCCATGCAGTGGGACTCGAGCAGCACCGGCGGCTGGTCTGGCGCTGATCCGGACCGCTTCTATCTACCGGTGATCACCGACGAGGTGTACGGAACTCGCTCGGTCAATGTTGAAGACCAGATCGGTGACGAATCGTCACCTCTCCACGCACTGCGCTCCATGATCGACCACCGTCCTCAGGCCTTCGGGACGGCGCCATTCGAGACCATCGAAACAGGAGACGACGCGGTGCTTGCGTACGCACGCGGCAGATACAGCGTGGTCGCCAACTTCTCACCAGATCAGCGCACGGTCGCCGTGGAGAGCGTTGAGAAGATCACCGGGCCTGGGGCGGCTGACGGCACAACGGTCGTGCTGCCGCCGTTCGGTTGGGCGTGGCTCGTCGCACGCGCGTAGGGAATCTCAGGAAACGCCTTGACCCTCACGTAACGTGAGGGCGTATCGTGGTCGTCATGACCGCCTACACAGTCGGTGAACTTGCCTCAATGGCAGGAATCACCGTGAGAACACTGCACTACTACGACGAGATCGGCCTTCTCCCGCCCACAGGGCGTACACAGGGTGGATACCGTCAGTACGACGATTCGGCCGTCGACAAGCTCCGGACGATTCTCACCTTCCGCGAGCTCGGTCTCGGTCTTGAAGAGGTAGCAAGAGCGATCGCTGATCACACCAACGCTCATGCAACGCTTCGCGACGCACACAACCGGATTACGAGTCAGATCACGAGGCTCACAGCAATTGCTGCAAGTCTTGAACACGCCATACAAGAAGAGTCCAATCGAGGAACCATGACGCCCGAAGAGAAACTTTCCGTATTCGGGGACTTCGACCCCGACGAGCACACCGAAGAAGCGACCAAGCGCTGGGGTGATACCGAAGAGTTTGCGCAGTCAGAGAAACGAACCGACGAATACACAAACGCGGACTGGGAGACGATCAACGGAGAACTCGATGACATCCATCGCAGGCTGCTTGTGCTCCGAGATGCCGGTACGCCTGCGAGCTCCGCCGAAGCTGCTGCTCTCGTAGATGAGCACAGAGCGCACTTGTCTCGGTGGTACTACAAGTGCACGCCCGTGATCCACAAAGGGCTCGGACAGATGTACACACAGGATCCTCGATTCACGGAGAATATCAACAAGGCAGGGGATGGCTTGGCGGCGTATCTCTCGGACGCGATCGCCGCCCGGTATACCTGAGGACGGATACCAGACGGCAGAACACAGAAAAGACTGCGCAACACCACCCATCCGAACGCGGGCTACAACCTGCGCTCGGGTGGCTTCCACGCCACCATAACGAGGGACCCGGCCACCGCGGAGAGCAATGACAGGATCCATACGCCCGCATACGACCCGCTCGCGTCGACCATCCATCCGAACAGGGGTGGACCGATGCCAAGTCCGATGAGGAAGCCGAACAGGATCACTCCGGAGGCGTGCCCGGCGGCCCTGGGACCTGCGAACACGATCAGACCCAGCATGCCAACCGAGTTCCACGAAGAAGGACCAAGCCCCGTAAGGACAGCGGCTACCCAGATGAGCCACCACGCGCCCGCCCCGGCCCCGAGAAGAGCAAGAGATGCGAGCACGGCGAGCAACGAGATTGCCAGGAGCGACGACCGGTAAGCGTGATGCCTTTCGGCGTGACGAGCCCAGGCGATCCGCGCTGGCATCGCTGTCAACCCGACCACAGCGGCGACAGCGCCGCCAACGACGATGGACCTTCCAAGGCTCTCCGTGGTGAACAGGGCGAACATGATCGTCGCAGAACCAGAGAATCCGAGCAGGAATCCGTACGAAGCGATCCACCAGATCGCGGCCGGTAGGCGCTCGCGTGGTGGCGACGCTCCATCGGTACTGGCGATCTTCGGCTGTTTCGGGAGAAACCGCGATCCGATGATGGCGAGCGCGAGCGCAACGGTGGCGAATATGACGTAGGCACTGGCTCTCCCCCACAAAAGAGCCATCGACGGCACGATGAGTCCACCAGCGAAGATGAACGCCTGAACGCCTGACTGCTTGATGCCGGTCACAGTGCCTTGAGAGCCGGCAGGGAGATCCTCAGCGATCAGTTTGTTGGTCGCTGGATTCGATCCAGCCTGAGCGATCGCACCGACGCCAGAGCCGACAGCAAGGACGACCAGGGATCCTGCAAATCCGAGAAGCAGGAACGAGACGGCGGCCGTGGATGCAACGATGATCATCGCAGCCCGGCCTCCGATCCGGTCGGTGATCCGACCCACAACGGGTGAAAGCAACGCTGCTCCGACAGTGTTGATGGCGAATACGAACCCGAGTTGAGCCCTGGATATCCCGAGGTCCGTGATGAATACAACCGCGATGATGCCGAGCGACGCGGCTATGAACGTGCCGACACCCATCGTGGAGAACAGCAGCGCCGTGAACGCCCAACGTCGATCTGGCTGAATGGTCTCCATCGGCACAGTATGGCAATGCCCAGTACCCGCACGGCCATGGGACAACTATCGTGGACACCATGAGTATCACGGCGCAGTCCGACTGGTGGAAGTCAGCGGTCATCTATCAGATCTACCCGCGATCGTTCCAAGATTCAACTGGTAACGGTGTGGGAGACCTCCCGGGGATCACCGGTCGCCTCGAGTACCTGAGCCGCACACTCGGCGTCGACGCGGTCTGGATCTCGCCGATGTTCCCCTCCCCGATGGCAGACTTCGGATACGACGTTTCTGATTACACCAATGTGGAACCGCTCTTCGGCACCCTCGATGATGCAGACGATCTGATCGCGGAGGCCCACCAACTCGGCCTGAAGGTCATCATCGACTGGGTGCCGAATCACTCCTCAGATCAGCATCCCTGGTTCGTAGAGTCGAGGGCTGACCGCAATAACCCGAAACGTGACTGGTACGTATGGGCCGAACCAGATGATGAGGGGCAACCGCCGAACAACTGGCTTTCACTGTTCGGGGGCTCCGCATGGACGCTGGACGACGCTACTCAGCAGTACTACCTGCACTCATTCCTCGCTGAACAACCGGACCTAAATTGGAGAAATCCAGCGCTGGTCGATGCCATGATGGACACCCTTCGATTCTGGCTCGACCGAGGTGTCGACGGGTTCCGCATGGATGTTGCCCACTTCATGGCCAAGGATCCGCGCATGCGCAGCAACCCGATGGCAACTGGCACCAAGGACGGTACGAAAGCGCTCAACGAGTACGACACCCAGGCGCATCTCTACGACAAAGGCCACGACGACATCTTCGCGATGCATGCCAGGATCCGGGATGTGCTCAACGAATACGGCGACCGGTTCGCCGTTGGCGAGATCCACGAATCAGATTGGGTACGATGGGCCGAGTACTACGGCACGGACGGAGACGGCCTCCACATGCCGTTCAACTTCTCGCTTCTGTGGGCATCATGGGATGCAAACGACTTCAGGAACGAGATCATTGCCCTCGAATCTGCGCTCCCTGAAGGTGCGTGGGGGAACCATGTTCTTGGCAACCATGACGAACCACGGTTCGCCACACGATTCGGGCCGCAACGCGTCCGCGCCGCGGCCGTGTTACTCCTGACGCTCAAGGGAACACCGACGTTGTACTACGGAGAGGAACTCGGCCTTGTTGACTGTGCCGTCGAACCGGGCCACGAACAGGATCCTTGGGGGAAGAGATATCCGGAGCTCAACCGTGACGGCTGCCGCTCCCCGATGCAATGGTCTGCCGGACCAGGGATGGGGTTCACCGTGCCCGATACCGTCCCGTGGCTCCCGTTCGCCGACCCCGAATCGAGCGTTGCTGGCCAGGTTGACGACCCCACATCCACACTGTCGCTGTACCGGTCATTGCTTAAATTGCGTCGCACCACACCTGCACTCGCAACCGGATCCATGACGATGCTCACCGCGAATCAGGATCATGTGCTGTCGTTCAGCCGCGCCCTTGGTGGTGAGACGGTTCAAGTAGCCATCAACTTCACCGATACGCCCCAGCCATGCACCTTTCCCGGAAGTGTCACACAGATCCTCGGCACTGCCGCGAGTCGGGCTGGCACATTCTCACACGTTGTTCTCGAGCCGAACGAGGCGATCGTCGTGCGGTAGCTGCGACTATCAGGTGACAACGGGTAGATGGTCCGCGAGTCTTCCGAGCAACGCCCCAGCGTCGAGCACCGATGTCGCACCAAGACTTGTGAATCTGATCTGGTCCAGATCGTCAACAGAACGCCCGTACACGATCACTCTGGCCCGTTTGGACGCCTTACGAACGGTGCGCACGGCATCGCTCTCATCAGCACACACGACCGCAATGGCGAAATCCCCGTCATTTGGGAGGATGACCGTCCTGTAGTTGGCAGCCTCTGCGTCAGCAACAAGACCCTGAAGGTCACGATCGGGCACAAGGAGACCGATGGCTGGAGCCTGCGTGGGGTCATGATGTCTGGCGAGAGCTTGGGCCTTTCTCAGGCCCCACGCGATATGGGCTTCCTGTGCCCGAGGCCCGAGTACCTGGGACGACCCTGGCGATAGGCCATACCGGTCCCATGGAGCGACTCGTGTCGGACCCGATCCTGGTCTGGGTGGTGGTATTCCCAGAAGTGTCAAGGCACGATCAACCGGTCTCAGGGCCTCCCGAAAGAGTTCAAGCGGACTTGACACCTGATCAACAGGGTCAACGGACTCAAGCGTTGCGAGCAATCCGTCGAGCACGGCGGCGCCCTCAACTATGGCATCACCCAACACATCGTCGACCTGGATACCTCGCGAAGCAAGGAGGGAAGCGACGTACCGTGGATATGCATCGACGAAGGACCGGCGAATATCGCCCGACTCGCTCTGCATGGACACCTCCTAATCGCCACATACCAACAATACCGCCTAGCATCATGTCAGTTATCACGTCCGGAGGACCCATGCGGAAGTACTTGTTCGTTTTCATGTTCGCAGCGCTCGTGCTCACAGCATGCAGGGCAGAGTCGAACATCATCATCGATATCCAAGAGGATGGATCGGCGACGGTCAGCGCCGAGATCGGCTTCGATGAGGAGATGCTTGACCTGCTGTCACAAACAGGTGATGATCCAGCGGAACTCTTCACCGAGGATTTGCCTTCTGAAGCCGAAGGCTTTGAGACCTACTCACGCACCGATGGCGACATGACGTTCTATGGATTCTCAGGTGAGGTCGATGACCTCGAGAACAACACGTTCCTGGATCTGGGGCAGGACTTCGCATCCGACTTCGCCGAATT
>JAMBLK010000306.1 GCA_023336855.1 Actinomycetes bacterium | reverse complement strand
CTACCGTTCAGGGTTCGAGCTACCAGAAGACCAGATGCCGCGGGCCAGGAACCGGCAGCGTCTGGCAGAAGGAGCGACCCCATGACTACTTTGATTCGAAGATTCGCGCTCGGAGCGATCGCAGCCGCTGTCCTTGCGGCCGGCATGGTTCTTCCGACGCCGCAGGCCGAAGCTGTTCTCCCTGCCGGAGCCACGCAATTCGTGATCAAGGCGTTCCCCCACGAGACCGCGATCGTACAGTTCTCGGACACCTGGGGGGCAAGCCGATCCGGCGGACGCGGCCACACGGGCACCGACATCATGAGCCCCAAGGGGACATGGGTCGTCGCCGTCGACGACGGCATCGTCGAACGCCTCGACTGGAACCGCCTATCGGGGTGGAACATCATGGTCCGTCACGCCGACGGATGGACCAGCCACTACCTGCATCTGAACAACGACAACCCCGGAACCGACGACGGTGAAGGCGGAGAGGAAGCGGCCTTCATCGAGGGTCTCGAGGTCGGCAGCTTCGTCAAGGCGGGAGAGGTCATCGGGTTCGTCGGTGACTCCGGCAACGCCGAGAACACGGGATCCCACACCCACTTCGAACTCCACGTTGACGGCAAGAAGGTCGACCCGTACCCGTTCCTTGAAGAAGCAATGAACCGGAAGGTCAGAGAGTCAGAAGTCAGACGAGAGATGCAGTAGAGCAGTAGCAAGTAGACCAGTACTGATCTACTGATCTACGAGCGATCTCGCCCTCGCGAACACTTCGTCCAACATCGCTTCCGTCAGCTTTCCCGTGAACGTGTTCTGTTGGCTGGGGTGGAAGCTGGCCAGGATCACCGGGCCGTTCGAGATGCCTACCTCGAGACCATGTGTGAACCGCGGTCTCGGCCGTGGCATGTCGTGTCCGGCATCACCGAGGTATCGCCAGATCGATCGGTACGAGAAGTCGCCGAGCGCCACGAAGACTGTGGGTTCGAGAATGTCGAGCTCTCTGTCGAACCACACAGCGCAGGCATCTCTCTCGTCGATGGTGGGCTTGTTCTGCGGTGGAGCACATCGTACGGGTGCCGTCACCCAGGCCCCGGCAAGCGTCAGCCCGTCCTCGCTCCCGGACGACTCAGGTTGGCTGGCGAAGCCGGCCCGCCACATCGCCCGATAGAGCCAATCTCCACTGCGGTCGCCGGTGAACATCCTCCCGGTTCGATTGGCGCCGTGGGCAGCGGGAGCGAGACCCACGACAACAACCTTGGCTCGAGGATCGCCGAAGCCCGGGACGGGTCTCCCCCAGTACTCCTGATCGGCGAAAGCCGCTCGCTTGTCAACAGCGACCATCTCGCGCCAATCGACGAGACGCGGGCAGCGCCGGCAAGCGGCGATCTCCGCTGTCAGCGACGCGAGTTCATCGGCATCGTTCATCGAGGGGGCAGGAGTTCGGCCGGATACGAAGCAGCGTTCGACCAGAGCAGCCATCCATTGACGCGATCGTCGACTCTCCTCTGGATCCCTTGAACGTCGAAGGTTGAGATCGTCCACGTCTGGAGCCACGGCCGGTAGTAGGCGAATCCCTCGAGCCGTGACAGACCGCTCACCAGCGCGGACTCAACGATGTCCCCGGCGTGGTCGTTGGGATTGGCGTACCCCTTCCAACCCGAGCCGTAGTTCGTCGAATACAGCATCGGGCTCAGGACATCGATCGTGCGCGACATGAGACCCGGGAGTTGACCGACCCCTTCATCGGTTACGGACTCGAGCGTGATGCCCAGGACGGTTGCAGCGACTCCGCAACGAGGACTCAGCACCTGATACGCGCGCTTCAAGAATGCCTGGATGGAGCCGACACGAACCTCCTCGGTGTATTCGTCGTCGAAGACGGCGGTCGACACGTCGCCGCCGAACGGGAAGGACGCGAAGTCGAACTGGATCTCGTCGAAGCCGTTCCGGCATGCTTCGTCTGCGAGTGCAACCGGATACTCGAAGGACACCGGATCGGTGGGATCCATCCACGCATCACCGTTCCTCGTGTACCAGAGGTTCGAGCCGCCCCCCTCCAACACGGCGTGATCTGGTTGAGCCCTCGCCATCGGCGTGTCCTGGAATGCGACGATCCGGGCGATCTTGTACAGGCCATGATCATCCATGTCGGCAACGATCTGCGCCAGGTCGTACTGAAGTGTCACCGCTGAAGCATCGAAGGCGGCGTCAACCGTCGTGTCGTGGTACACCGTGCCGAACTCGTCTTTGATATCCACAACGAACGCGTTGATGCCGCTCGAGTCTGCCAGGGCAAGGAGCTGTTGCCAATGCTCAGGATCTCCTGCTGCCGATCCACTGACTCGTACCCCGTGCACGACGAGGGGCTCCATCGTCGTGTCAATCTCGCTCGTCGAACCGTCCCATGACACAGACGAATCCTGCCAGGTCACCCGGGTGAGCGAGACCTCTCCCGGCACGGCCCGAACGATCTCGAACAGACCCTCGTCGTTCGTCGTATCACGGCCATCGCCGAGCCTCACTTCAACACCAGGTAGTGCGACACCTCGATGGGTCGAGACGCGACCCGAAAGCACGACCGGTTCCAACCGGAACTCGATGCGATCCTCTCGGGGAGGCTCGTCGGCGACCTCACTTTGCGATTCGAACCCGGGAGCAGACACCACGATCGTGGTCGAGTCCTGCGGCCAGACGAACGCCGACACGCCTTCGTCCGTCTGGAAGATCGATGCCCCCTCAACGGTGATCTCGGCTTCGAGCACGCTCAGGTCGTCACCGGCAAGGACCACAACTTCGATCGTCGGGGGCCCAACTTCCGGTGGACGCAACAAGGACGCGTCAAGAGGAGCCGGGCTGGTACAGCCGGCTGCAGCGATCGAGAGGGTCACGATCGCCAGAGCGAAGATGCGCATTACATGGGTCATGGATGCCCGTCGGCCAGGAAAGCGTAATGAACCATTGCTCATGGCGCCCATGCGTGATAAGTTCAAACAGCTCTCTCCACGGAGAGGGGGAGGAGGAGCGCATGGCTGATCGAGGACGAGAGACCGCAGCAGCGGATGCTGTTGGTCGATATCTTGGACAAGTTTCTGATCACGGCCTACTCGAAGCCGAAGATGAGGTCCGACTCGCGCGAACGATGGAGACGGGCAAGAAGGCACAGCGCCGACTCGAGTCCGGCGATCCGGTTGAGGCAGCTGAGCGGGCTTCGCTGTACCGAATGGTCGAGATGGCTGATGAGGCGAAGGACATCTTCATCCGCTCGAACCTCCGACTCGTCGTCTCGATCGCGAAGCGCTACGCGGGACGTGGCCTCGACTTGCTCGACCTCATCCAGGAAGGCAACCTCGGCCTCATTCGCGCCGTCGAGAAATTCGACTGGCGCAAGGGATTCAAGTTCTCGACGTACGCCACCTGGTGGATCCGTCAATCGATCACCCGCGGTTTGGGGAACCAGGGCAGGACGATCCGACTGCCGGTTCACATGGTCGATGTCGTCCGCACCGTGCAAGAGACCGAACTGACTCTCCAGGAGCAATTCCGCAGAGCACCGACCGTCGCCGAGATCGCTGAAGTGAGCGGCCTCGCCGAGGACCGCATCGAGATGGCACAGACCACGCCGGGAGACACGATCTCTCTCGACCGACCGGTCGGAGAAGAGGGTGACGCTCAACTCGGCGACTTCGTTGAGGATGAGGCGACACCCGATCCATTCACCGTCGTGGCCGAAGTCGCCCGGTGCGAAGAGGTCTCCAAGGCACTGGGCGTGCTCGAAGAGCGGGAGTGCAATGTGCTCATCATGCGCTTCGGGATCGGTGGCAACCCGCCGCGGACGCTCTCCAGCGTCGGCGCAGAACTCGGGATCACGAGGGAACGAGTCCGTCAGATCGAGAATCGTGCCCTTGGAAAACTCCGCCACCCCAGCGCCCTCTACGACCTGAAGTCATTGCTGTAGGGCGACTCCGTCGCCGGTACTGAGTACTGGTACTGAGTACTCGCCTGGGAAGTAGCTGGCTCAGAACAGCCTCAGGATGTCCGTGTCCGCGCCTCTCAGCTGTTCGTAGTCCACTTCCGCCCAGCCTATTCCTCGGTCGGCGGCAAGGGTTCTTGCTTGGCGCTTCACTGACTGGGCTACGAGGATTCCTCGCACCGGGGCCAGGCGCTCGTCGCGGTTAAGGAACTCGAGGTATCTGGTGAGCTGTTCGACGCCGTCGATCTCACCCCGGCGTTTGATCTCGATCGCAACGGTCGCTCCTGCCGCGTCACGACAAAGCAGGTCCACCGGGCCCACCGGCGTCGGATACTCCCTGCGAATGAGCATCATGCCCTCCTCGATCGCCTCCGGTTGCTCGGAGAGCAGGCGCTGCAGCTCGAGTTCGACCCCGTCTTTCTGCAATCCGGGATCATCCCCCAGTTCGACGGTCGTGTCCATGTGGATCTCGTGCAGATCGATCGTGAGCTGCTCCGACTTGCCGTTCGTGATGAACCACCGCCCATCTTCCTCAACGAGGTGGTTCGGGGCGTTCATCCAGTTCAGGGGCTTGTAGGCGCCCGCTTCGGCATGGATGAGGAGTGATCCGTCTGCCTTGATGATGATCAGTCGGGTCGCACGCGGAAGGTGCGCGGCGAGACGACCTGCGTAGTTCACGGTGCAATCAGCGACAACGATGCGCATGGGAAGAGAGCGTACCGGCGGGCCGGCACCTTCTGACGAGCCGGGCTAGCCGACCGAGCCTTCCATCTGGAGTTCGACGAGTCGATTCAGTTCGACGGCGTACTCCATCGGCAGTTCCTTGACGATGGGCTCGATGAACCCGGCCACGACCATCGCCGTCGCCTGCTCCTCGGTGAGTCCACGTGTCATCAGGTAGAAGAGTTGGTCCTCCCCCACCTTCGACACGGTCGCTTCGTGGCCAATGTCGACGTTCGACTCTTCGATCTCCATGTACGGATACGTATCGGACCGGGAGTCCTCGTCGAGGATCAGGGCATCGCATCGGACGAAGGAGCGGGAGTTCTCAGCCCCCGGCTCGACACGGACGAGGCCCCGGTACCCGGCACGGCCGCCGTGGATCGAGATCGACTTGGATGTGATGAGCGACGTCGTATTCGGAGCGACATGAACGATCTTCGCACCGGCATCCAGATGCTGACCGGCGCCGGCCATCGCGATCGAGAGGATCTCCCCGTGGGCGCCTTCCTCCATGAGCCACACCGCCGGATACTTGGCGGTGAACTTCGAGCCCAGGTTCCCGTCGACCCATTCCATCGTCGCGTTCTTGTACGCGACGGCACGCTTCGTCACGAGGTTGTACACGTTGTTCGACCAGTTCTGGATCGTCGAGTAGCGGGCACGACCGCCTTCCTTGACGACGATCTCAACCACGGCCGAGTGGAGCGAATCAGATGAGTAGACGGGGGCCGAGCAGCCTTCGACGTAGTGCACGAACGCGCCCTTGTCGACGATGATCAGCGTCCGCTCGAACTGTCCCATGTTCTCGGCATTGATGCGGAAGTACGCCTGGAGTGGTTCATCGAGGTGCACGCCCGGCGGGATGTAGATGAATGATCCACCCGACCAAACGGCCGAATTGAGCGCCGCGAACTTATTATCGCCAGGAGGGATGATCGTCCCGAAGTACTCCTTGACGATCTCCGGATACTCCCGAACGGCGGTGTCCATGTCGGTGAACAGCACCCCGAGTTCCTCGAGATCCTCCCGGTTCCTGTGGTAAACCACCTCGGACTCGTACTGCGCGGTGACACCTGCGAGGTACTTGCGTTCGGCTTCGGGGATGCCGAGCTTCTCGTACGTCTCTTTGATCGAGTCCGGGACCATGTCCCAGTCCTTGACCTGGCCCTCGGTCGGCTTGATGTAGTAGTAGATGTCGTCGAAGTCGATCTCGTTGAGAGCCCCGTCACCGACCCACTGCGGCATGGGCTTGCTCAGGAATCGTTGGTAGGCCTTGAGCCGGAACTCGAGCATCCACTCGGGCTCCTTCTTCATACCCGACATGTCACGGATGAGCTGCTCGCTCAAGCCCTTTTCGGGTTTGTAGACGTAGTCTTCTTCGTCTGCCCAACCGAGTTGGTAGGAGCCGAGATCGAGATCAACGGTGGTCATGATGCTGTGCTCCCTGAATTTCCACTATCGACATAGTGGCATTGTACAGTGCCCGTCGGGCGAGTTGGACGAAGATTTCGAGCGACCGGTTGCGCCGGGGTAGGAACGAGTGGGAGTGGGGAAGACCGAACCACCCCGGCGCACCGTCGCTCACCGGTACAACGCATCCCTGCCGCGTTCCGTTCCCATCGATCGCCGATCTCAGAACACTTCTTCACACCACGGCGCTACGTCGCCACGGAACATCCGGTCGAGCAGGGTGATCGAATCGGCGTCCCCTCGGACCGATCCTGCCAGGGACATCGCAAGGGCATTGCCTCCACCGAGGTACAAACTCGATAGCTCCACGATGCCGAGAGCGAGATCGCCATCGGCTCCTTTGACTCGTCGACACGAACCGTTGCCATCCGACACATCGAGTTCGAACGACCCCCCGAGATCGGGCATGAACGGATCGTCGATGCTGAACCGAAGGTTCCCATCCATCCCGTAGGTGCGGGCCTCCAGGGCCTGTACGACATCGAGGATTCGGAGGTACAAGGCATCCCACCGTTTGCGAACGATCCGCCGGTGATCGGGGACCTTCCACCGCAACGGATCATCGACGGGAAGGTTCCAAAAGACGACCCGCGGGAAGAGGTCGATGCTCGTAACGAACCGCCAGATCCCCGTGTGGGCGGACGGCGAGTTGGCAATGATCTCGCGAATGCGGATCTTTCCGTTGGGGAATCCCGTCTCCCAATCAGCCTTCTGACGAAAGAGCGCATAGCCATCGGGTCGGCCATCCGTCTCGTGGACGAGGTACCGCTGTGCGGAGAACCCGTGTCGTCGCGCCTTCGGATCGAAGAAGAGGTTCTGCTCCCACCACTTCGCCGTGCGACTCAACATCCCTGGGCGCCGGGCACGCTCCACGTCGTACAGAGGGGGCAGGACCTCAGCCGCCTCCTCCGCTGTGATCATGCGTATCGAACCGGCATCCCCCTCAACGGACACGCGTGTCTGGTCCATCTCGATCTCTTCGTTCTCGGAGGCCACACCGAACCCGTACCGGCCGTAGATCAGGCTCTCAGACGCCCAGAGTCCCATCAGCGGCTCGCCCCGAGATCTCCCATCCTTCACGTGGTCTCGCATCATCGCGGTCAATACGCCCTGGCGGCGGTGCGTGGAGGCAACCGTCACGATCGTCGTCCCCGCCATGGAAATCTGCTCTCCACCCGGCACCGTGACGTCGAAAGGAAATCCTGCCAACGTCCCGACGATCACGTCGCCATGGAACGCTGCGACCGTTCTGTCCAGTGGGATGACTTTGAGCCATTCGGGGGGAAACTCTTCGTCGTTCAGGTCCTCGCCGAAGCCGAGCATGATGGCCTCGCGAAACGGAACCGACTCCTCTTCGATGATCGGGCGTGTCGTGATCTCCATGACCGCGAGATTACCGACCGTCGTGCAACGAGCACGACGAAGATACGATGCCCCCGAACGCCCCGAGGAGGTTTCCCAATGGGACCGGTCCGAATCGCCGTCCAGATCCACCCGCAGCACATCGACTACGCCGGCATCCGCACCGCCGTCATGCAAGCCGAAGACATGGGCGTCGACGTCGTCTACAACTGGGATCACTTCTATCCCCTTTACGGCGGCGACCCGGATTCCAACGTGGGGAAGCACTTCGAATGCTGGACGATGCTGGGAGCCTGGGCAGAACAGACGGAACGAATCCAGTTCGGTGCGCTCGTCACGTGCAACTCCTATCGCAATCCTGAGCTCCTTGCCGACATGGCCAGAACCGTCGACCACATCTCTAACGGGCGACTGATCCTCGGGATCGGATCGGGTTGGTTCGAGAAGGACTACGACGAGTACGGCTACGAGTTCGGAACGGCAGCGAGCCGTCTCCGGGATCTCGACGCTGCCATGTCGCGGATCGTGGACCGGCTCGAACGACTCGATCCTCCGCCGACCCGCCACATCCCGATCCTGATCGGCGGCGGCGGCGAAAAGGTGACGCTGCGCATCGTTGCGGAGCACGCCGACGTGTGGCACACGTTCGGGAACCAGGAGACAATCGCCCACAAGTCGAAAGTGCTCGACGAGTGGGGAGCAAGGGTCGGTCGCGACGCCTCGACCATCGACCGATCCATCGGAGTGAAGCCCGAGCAGCTCGCTGAGGCCGATGACTTCCGCGCCCTCGGAGTGACGGAGTTCACGATCGGAATAGCGGGACCGGATCTGGATCTAGAGCCAGTTGCCCCATGGCTGCGTTGGCGCGACTCAGTGAATGGG
>JAMBLK010000305.1 GCA_023336855.1 Actinomycetes bacterium | reverse complement strand
TACGCGTATCCAGTCCTGATGGCAGCCGACATCCTGCTGTTCCACGCCGATCTGGTACCCGTCGGAGACGATCAGAAACAGCATCTCGAGATGTCGCGCGACCTCGCCGCCAGATTCAACAACCGGTTCGGTGACGTCTTCCCGATCCCCGACCCCCTCATCCCGGAGACCTCCGCTCGGGTGATGTCCCTCGCCGAACCGACGGCCAAGATGTCGAAGAGCGACCCGAACCCCAAGAACCGGATCAACCTCGATGACTCTCCGGACCTGATCCGGAAGAAGGTCAAGTCGGCGATGACGGACTCCGATCCGACCGTCCGCTACGACATCGAGCAGAAACCGGGAATCTCGAACCTGTTGGAGATCATGTCGGCGACGACCGGCACACCGATCGATGATCTGTCCGACGAGTACGAAACCGGCGGCTACGGACGCTTCAAAGAAGCCGTGGCAGAAGCGATCGTTACCGAACTCGCACCGATCCGGGCAACGCTCACCACCCTCGACGACGCGGAAGTAGCACGAATCCTCCAGAAGGGCGCGCTCGACGCGAGAACACGAGCAGAACGACTCCAGCAACAAGCCCGTGACGCGGTAGGCCTGGGAAGAATCTGACCGCCTGACGGCGGTGTACTGAGTACTCAGTACCCAGTACTCAGTACTCTCTCTGGTGCTGGCACCAACACCTATCTGGGAGGCATTTCTTCGTGGATATCGAGATCGGCATTGCTAAATCTGGTCGTCGGGCTTACGGGTTCGATGACATTGCCATCGTTCCTTCGCGGCGGACCCGGGATCCTGAGGACGTCGACCTGAGTTGGGAGATGGACGCCTTCACGTTCGATCTTCCGTTGCTCGCCGCGGCGATGGATTCAGCGGTCAGCCCTGCCACGGCGATCGAGATCGCTCGCCTTGGTGGCCTTGCCGTCCTCAACCTCGAGGGTCTGTGGACGAAGTATGAAGATCCGATGGCCGTCTACGACGAGATCTCGTCACTCCCGGACGACCAGGCGACACAGCGCATGCAGTCGCTCTACGCAGTGCCGATCGATCCGGACCTCATCACGGAGCGCGTGAGGGAGATGAAGGATGCCGGCATCATCACCGCTGCAAGCCTCACTCCGCAGCACGTCGTCAAGTACATCGATGCAGCCAAAGCCGGTGGGTTGGACGTTCTCGTCATACAGGGCACCGTTGTATCCGCAGAGCACGTGTCCACGAGAACCGAACCGCTCGACCTTTTCCCGTTCATTCGCGACGTCGACATGCCGGTCATCGTCGGTGGTGTTGCGTCGTATCCGGGAGCCTTGCACCTCATGCGTACCGGGGCCGTTGCGGTCCTTGTCGGTGTTGGACCCGGCGCCGCCTGCACGACCCGGGGCGTTCTCGGAATCGGCGTTCCCCAGGCGACGGCGATCGCAGACGTGGCAGGGGCTCGCACCCGGTACCTCGAAGAAACAGGCCGCTACGTCCACGTCATCGCCGACGGGGGGATGCGGACCGGTGGTGACATCTCTAAGGCGATCGCGATCGGGGCCGACGCCGTGATGCTCGGCTCACCGTTCGCCGCCACCGTCGAAGCTCCGGGGAGCGGTGTTCACTGGGGTATGGCGACGTTCCATCCGACGCTGCCACGCGGCTCGCGTGTGCGGGTCGGAACGATCG
Organism: Actinomycetes bacterium; assembly: GCA_023336855.1. Classification (GTDB taxonomy): domain Bacteria; phylum Actinomycetota; class Acidimicrobiia; order Spongiisociales; family UBA5794; genus JAHEEL01. The sequence goes on along the minus strand of JAMBLK010000305.1, from coordinate 1,813 downwards.
GAACGATCGAGGAACTCCTGCTCGGCCCGGCTCACGAGAACGACGGCAAGCTCAATCTGTTCGGTGCCCTCAGAACTTCGATGGCGACCACCGGGTATGCGAACGCCAAGGAGTTCCAGAAGGCCGAGGTGATGGTGGCGCCCGCTCTGCAGACCGAGGGGAAACAGCTCCAGCGGTCACAAGGCGTGGGGATGGGCTGACGTGGCCGTCGTCGCGATCGGGCAGGCCTCAGAAGGCGACTTCGACCATGTGCTGGTGGTCGATTTCGGGGCCCAGTACGCCCAGCTGATCGCTCGCCGGGTTCGGGAAGCCCATGTGTTCTCAGAGATCGTTCCACGCGACATCACGGCCGATGAGGTCGCCGCCAGGGCTCCGATCGGGATCATCCTGTCCGGTGGCCCCGCTTCCGTGTACGAAGCGGGGGCGTACGGAATTGACAAGGGGATCTTCGACCTCGGGATTCCGGTCCTCGGAATCTGTTACGGACATCAGGTTCTGGCGAACGGTCTGGGCGGAACCGTCGAACGAAATGAAGTCGCGGAGTACGGAGCGGCGGACCTGACCGTCATGGCCGAGGCAGTTCTGTTCGTCGGTCTCCCCACCGAGCAACCCGTTTGGATGAGCCATCGCGATGCCGTTTCGGCGGCGCCTCCGGGCTTCATCGTGACGGCATCGACCAACGACTCACCGGTTGCCGCGATGGAGGACGCCGACCGGGGGCTCTACGGCGTGCAGTTCCACCCCGAGGTAGCGCACACGCCCCGGGGTCAGGAGATTCTCAAGCACTTCCTCTACGAGGCATGCGGTGCCCGACCGACATGGACGCATGTGGGGATCATCGAGCAGTCCGTCGCTGCCGTTCGCGAGGAAGTCGGTGACAACACGGTGATCTGTGGGCTTTCGGGCGGTGTCGATTCGTCGGTGGCAGCCGCGCTGGTTCACAAAGCGATCGGAGATCAGCTCGTCTGCGTGTTCGTCGACCACGGTCTGATGCGCAAGGGGGAAGCCGAACAGGTCGAAGAGACCTTCCGCCGGACGTTCAACATGAACCTCATCCACGTAAAGGCCGAAGACCGGTTCCTCGATGCGCTCGAAGGTGTGACCGACCCCGAGCGGAAGCGGAAGATCATCGGTGAGACCTTCATCCGGGTGTTCGAAGAAGTGGCGGCCGACGTCTCGGATGCCAAATACCTGGTGCAGGGAACCCTGTACCCCGACGTGATCGAGTCGGGCACAAAGGATGCGGCGAAGATCAAGAGCCACCACAACGTCGGCGGTCTACCAGACGATATGACGCTCTCGCTGATCGAACCGCTCCGAGATCTCTTCAAAGATGAGGTCCGCGCCGTGGGCGAAGAACTCGGTCTCCCGGAAGAGATCGTGTGGCGCCAGCCATTCCCCGGACCCGGACTCGCCGTGCGCATCATCGGAGATATCACCAGGGAGCGACTCGACATCCTCCGCGAAGCCGACGCCATCGTTCTCGACGAGATCCGCAAAGCCGGACTCCACCATGAACTCTGGCAGACATTCGGCGTGCTGCCCGCAATCCGAACGGTCGGCGTCCAGGGCGACAGCCGGACCTACGCCTATCCATTGATCGTGCGTGCCGTGACGTCCGATGACGCGATGACGGCGGATTGGGCCCGACTGCCCTATGACGTGTTGGCAGCGATCTCGTCGCGGGTGATCAACGAGGTTCCCGGGATCAATCGCGTCGCATATGACGTCTCCTCCAAGCCCCCGGCAACAATCGAGTGGGAATAGGCGCCGGCTGCGCCGGCGGTAGATCAGTAGACCAGTAGATCAGGTC
>JAMBLK010000304.1 GCA_023336855.1 Actinomycetes bacterium | reverse complement strand
GGATTCTTGCGTAGATTCCGGCACGATTCCGTACGTTTTGTACGCCAGAGTCCTAGGTGTAGTCATAAAAGCCCCGGCCGGATTTGCGTCCGAGGAGGCCTGCCTCGACCATCCTCTTCAGCAGCGGCGGCGCTGCGAACCGCGGATTTTCGTACTCAGACATGAGCGACTCGGCGACGGCGAGCATCGTGTCGTTGCCGATCAGATCCGAGAGCGTGAGCGGCCCCATCGGATATCCGGCCCCGTTCACCATTGCTGCATCGATGTCTTCCCGTGTCGCGAAACCCTCTTCGTACATACGAATGGATTCGAAGATGTACGGGCAGAGCAGCTTGTTCACGATGAACCCGGCCCGGTCCTTCGCATGAACCACGGTCTTGCCGAGCCTGTCTGATGCGAACGCCGCCGCCCGATCCACCGAGTCATCGGAGACCACAACGGTGCGGATGATCTCGACGAGCGGCATGATCGTCGCCGGGTTGAAGAAGTGCATCCCGACCACCGACTCCGGCCGACTCGTCGCCTGGGCGATGCGCGTGACGGGTATGGACGACGTGTTCGTCGCAAGGATCGCGTCCGGAGAAGTCACGATCCGATCGAGATCTCTGAAGATGTCGTGTTTGAGATCCTCGTTCTCGATGATGGCCTCGATGATGAGGTCCCGGTCGGCGAGAGACTCACGGTCAGTCGAGAAGGTCAGCAGCGAGAGTGCTACTTCCCGAGCATCGGCGTCGAGCTTGCCCCTGTCGACAGCCCTCCCGAGCGACTTCTCGATCCCTGCCTTCGATCTGGCAACGAGGTCGTCGTTGATCTCGACGATGATCGTGTCCACGCCCGCCTTGACACAGACCTCGGCGATCCCTCCGCCCATCTGACCCCCACCGACGATCCCAACACGCTCGATAGACATGGCGACCTCCCATTGATCGGATCCAAGTGTTCTGAAGCTACCGAGCGGAATCGATCCGGGCGAATTGAGAAGTACTGGGTACTCAGTACCGGGTACTCAGTACTACCAGCCGGAGGCTGGCCTACGCGTGTCCGGGGGGTTTCGGGATCGAGGCGAACGCCTGGCGCCTTGCCTCGACGATCTCATGACCGATCTGTTCGATGCTGTCCATCAGCCACAGATACGCAGCCTTGCCGGGTCGGTAGTCGGCCTCTGCCATCCCCTGGATGCGGCCCTGCTCCTGGAGTTGCTTGACTCGAGTGTGGTTATCGACCGGGTCGAGCGTGTAGACACCCAGGGTCTTGCCGCCGTTCTGGTTGAGGATCGAGAAGCACGGAACGTCGGACGGACCATCGGCGACGTAGATCATGTGCCGGAGCGGCACCCTGCGCTCCTCCTCGCCGATCCTGGCGTTGACATCGATATCGGGGGTCCGGTTGACGCCCTTGTTGATCTCGAACAGGGCCCTGGTCTTGGCCGTGTTGTCGATCGTGTACCCGAGGTGGGCTACGGGTGCGGTAGCGGAAGCGACGGGGAGTTGGTCGAGGTAGCCGGGTGGCGCCGCAGATTCGATGAGCGTGTTGGCCCAGATACCGTCGACGTGGCCGGCGAAGACGCTGCCCTCGATCATGGGAAGAATCCCGGTCGAGACGACGTAGTGCTCGACCGTGATGCCTTCACCTGCGAACTCCGGGATGTCAGCCACATGTCGGCGAGACTCTTCTAGGAAGTCGGGCATGCCTGGCGCGGCAACCAGTTCACTCCCGAGTTCATGCAAGCGTTCGTTCGTCAGACCCTTGAACACTCCGTCTCTCACATACGTGAGGAGGTGTCCGAGATAGGCGATGTCCCGCTGGATGCGCACGCCCTGCCGCTCGTAGTACTCCACGAGTCCATCGACTTCGCCCCAGAAGACGGCAGGGTCCACGTCGTAGGCATCGAAAATGGGATCCTGCATGTTGCTCGGAATGAGCGTGCGATCGAAGTCCCATACCAGGGCGATAACAGTCTGGGTATACAGGGGAACCGGCATGACGTTGAGGTTAGAGCCTCGCCGGTAGCGACGGCGATGTCATCAGGTCGTCTCGAACGCCCCGAAGACGACGTCGTCCCCACTCGACCACCACGGTTGCAGCCGGCACGGTGTGCCCCGCAGGCCCTCGTGAGCCTCGCCGATTCGGTCGAGCGCTATGAGCACGATCGGCTGGAAACCCTTCGCCGCCAGCGCCCAGGTGGATGGGGCGACGGCCGCAGCTTCGACCTCTGCGTCGAGGACGATCTCCACGGTTCGGTCCGTGGCGCCGACCACAGCTCGGAGTGCGCCAAGGTCGGAGGGCACAGAAAGGAGTTCGGCGAGTGGCATCTCTGTGGCCAGATCCCGGCGTCTCGTGTACACGTCGAGCGTTGCCGCCGTGACCCGATCAACATCGGTGACTATCGATTCTCGAACCGCTACCGCCATGAAACCCCTCCGTGTGTTACATCAGTGTAATTCACCGAAACCCTTGAAAGCAAAAGGTATTTGCGATTCCTCTCGTCGTTCGTGCTTACGTTCACAACAGTTGTGGTTTCGCACACAAACG
>JAMBLK010000303.1 GCA_023336855.1 Actinomycetes bacterium | reverse complement strand
GCCGCACAGCATCTACTTCTCCAAGTACCCGGAAGGGCGCGAAGCAACGCTCGGCTACCTGCACCCGGATGTCATATTTCGAAACAATACCGACGCGCCGGTCATCATCAGGACCGCCTACACCGCCACGTCGATCACCGTCCTGTTCTTCGGGAACAACGGCGGGTTGAAGGTCACCTCGCAACGCTCGGATCGACGCAACTTCACCGAACCCCGGGTGATCTACGAGGAGAACCCGGCGCTCAGCCCCGGCACCGAGCGGGTCGTCAAGGGCGGTTCGGAAGGGTGGACCGTGACCGTGACCCGCGTGATCACACACCCCGACGGCACCGCCGTACACGAACCGTTCACCTGGCGCTATCGAGGCACCGCCAAGAAGATCCAGGTCGCATCGTGCGCCACGGTGCCTGGTTCTGCCCGATGCACGAGCCCACCATCAACAACACCACCCACCACGGCGCCCCCGACGACGACCACCGTGCCCGAAGAGACCACATCGACGACCGAAGCACCGACGACGACATCCAGCACCGCCACGACGTCAACGACGACGACATCCAGCACCACAACGACCACGAGCACGACGACAACCACCGCAGCGACCACCCTCGCGCCGTAGTGTTCGGCAGGACGCTGTAACCAGGCCGCGGTAGCCTCGTCGCCATGGACATCGACCGACTACTCACCGAGCGTTCCGAGCGCGACGACTTCCTCATCGAGCACTACAGCTCCCCTCTGCCAGAAGAACACCGAGCCGATTTCAGTGGCCTGGACTACTTCCCGCCGGGTGACACGTGGGAGCTGAACGGCAGCTATGAACGTGCCGCGCCTCGCAAGGTCGCAGTGCCCTCTTCCATCGGTGTCGAGAGTTCGTACACCATGCTCGGAGTCGTCGCACTCTCCATCGGCGACTCTGACTATCGACTGACCGTGCTCGACGACGGAGACGGCGGCGCATTCATCCCGTTCCGGGACGGTACGTCCGGAGTCGAAACCTATGCAGGCGGCCGATACGTGGGAATCGACCCCGACGCAGCCGGAGAGGTCATCGTCGACTTCAACACGGCCCAGAACCCGTGGTGCGTCTACGACGAGGAGTTCACGTGCCCGCTTCCCCCGGCGGAGAACTGGATCGCCGAGCCGATCCCAGCCGGAGCAAAGGCGTACGAACCGCCGGGTTAGGCCTCTCGAGCAGCTTCTGTCTCGAACCACAGCTGCAGCCGCCGGAAGCCTTCATCAATGCTGACTTCGGGTTGCCACTGCAGAGAGCGACGTGTCTGGCGTTGATCGAACCAGTGCGCCGTGCCGAGTTGCTCGGCAAGGAAACTCGTCATCGGCGGATCGTCATCCCTTCCGCGTCGGTCCCAGATCTGCTCTACGGCGAGCCCACCGGTTCGCGCTACGCGATATGGCACCTTGAACCGCGGCGGTTCGAGACCGGCCGCCATGACGATCCGGCTCAGGATCTCTCGAACAGGACGCGGTTGACCGTTGGTCACCACGAGAGCTCTCCCGCCGAGTTGCGGGGCAGCATCAAGAGCAGCGACGAGCGCATCTGCTGCATTGTCGATGTAGGTCGTGTCGATCAGTGCCGCACCCGATCCCACGATCGCGAGGCGGTCGGACCTGGCCCGGTCAACGATGCGCCCCACGAGCTGGGTGTCGCCCGGACCCCAAATGAGGTGCGGACGTATGGCGACGATTGGCATGTCGGATGAGTTCGCCGCGAGCGCTATCAACTCCGCCTGGGCCTTACTCCTGGAGTAGTAGCCCCTCGCATGATCCGGGTCAGCGGGTCCCGCCGACGCACCAACAAGAGATCGTCCATCGTGGGCGACCGATGGCGACGAGACATGAACGAACCGGGTGACTCCTGCTGCCCGTGCGGCTTCAACAACGTTGCGCGTCCCCTGGACGTTCGTCGCATCGAACAGCGCCCACCCCCCTGTCGCCGATGCACGCCCGGCAACGTGGATGACAGCCTCCATTCCGTCTACGGCCGCGTCGACGGCGGCACGATCTGCGACATCTCCAAGATGTTCAGCCACGTCAAGGCGGCTTGGTTGCCGCTGCAGCACGGTCACGGCATCCCCTCGGTCACTGAGACGGGCCACGACGGCACGCCCGACAAGGCTCGTCGATCCGGTCACAAGCACCTTCATATCCGACCCATCCGACCACCGGCGAGGACCCGTTCCGCCCATCGGGCGACCCGGGTGCGGTTGATCTTTGAGTTATGGCGCTTGTCGACGGGGAGCGATGGCACCAGCAGCACAGCCGCCACGTCAACGTCCCCCGCCTTCGCTCGCACTCGATCGGCCAGATCCTCGTCGGCAAGATCTGCTCGACGCCGAGGAGCCGTCTCCACGGCAACAACAACCACCTGTTGAGTGCCGCCAGGCCCGACGCCGACCACAGCAGCTTGGGCGACATCAGGGAGTTCAGCGAGGGCGTGTTCGATCCCGACCGGAGTGACGGGACCGGCGGGTGTCGTCACGATGTGCCCGATCCGACCTTCGATCCAGAGCCGTCCGGCCTCGTCGATGTGACCAACGTCGCCGCTGCGGTGCCACCCGGCGGGTTGGGAAGCGTCGTGCTCGGTCTTCCAGAGCTTGTCGTACCCGTCTCTGATGTGAGCGGCCTGGATACACACCTCGCCGACCACGCCGCTCTCCTCTGTGAGCTGTCCCGTCGGCTTGCCATCGGTGTCGAGCGGGCTGATCGCGACATGAACACCTGCGACGGGGTGTCCGACGCAGACACCATTGCCATCGGGAACGACTTCGCTCTCGGCAAGGCTGATGTCTGCGACGGGAAGCACCTCGGTCATGCCATACGGGCTGTGCAGCTCCGCGTGTGGCATCAACCCGCCGACGGCTCGGAGCACTGCGGCAGGAACGGGGGCGCCGGCCGACATCAAGATTCGGGGCCGCGTCAATGTCTCAGCCTGATCCGATGACATCTCACCAGCGGTGGCGACAACATTTCTCAGAGCGGCAGGCGACGCAAATACCAGGGTCGCCTCGATCGCCGCCGCGGCATCGGCCAGAGCTGGCGCTGTAAGGGTCCCCGGCGACGTGACCTTCATGTCTGGAACGGCGGACGAGATCCCCATGGCGGGTCCGAACAGGGCGAACGGTCCGAACGCCGCAACCAGGCTGTCCTCGGCTTGGATGCCGTAGAGGTCGACGATGGCATCGCGTTGAGCCTGAATCTGGTGGTGTCTGTACACGACGCCCTTTGCGGGGCCGGTTGCTCCCGATGTGAACACGACTGCCGCCACGTCGGCAGACGACGGCGGCCGTGGCACCGGACGTCCGTCCCCCCGCTTGCGCACATCGTCGAGCGTCGCCCGCACTCCCAACAGTCGCCGCCTGGTTGGATCCAGGGAGGCTGATGCGATGCGGATACCGGGCCAACGCATCGTGCGTGCGACCGTCAAAGCCTGCATGTTTCCGATCAGATATTCCGGGCTGGCGCTCGCCAACGCTCTGCCCATGCCCCTGACTCCAAGCCCTGCATCGACGAGAACGACCACGGCGCCGATTTGCCAGGAGGCATAGAGGCATATAGCGAGATCGATGCCCGGCTGTATGAGCAGCGCCACCCTGCTCCCCCGGGCGATGCCGAGATCGGCAAGACCGGCGGCGACCCGATTGACGTCGGCATGAAGTCCGTCGAACGAGATCGACTCCTCCTTCCCATCTTTACCCATCTCAACGATGGCGGCGGTGTCGTCACCGGCCCTTCTATGAATCGCGGACCAGAGTGGATCTCGTTCCTGCTCTGCCGGAATCTGCGGTATCTGCCGCTCGGGTCGATCCAGCCAGGCGAAGACGGCAGATGCAACGTCGGCGTCTTCGGGCGTGAGATGGCCTGCACCGATGAACCGGTGGATGTCGGCGTTGGGCAACCGTGCAGCGAGATCCCAGAGATAGAGGTCTGAGAACACCGGGTCGGATGGTCCCCACAGCAGCAGCGCCGGCACGTCGGTGAGTTGGTCGAGATCCGCGGCGATACGGTCGAGGACCAATTGGCTTGGATGGCTTTCATCGAGCGGGATGTCCTCGACGAATGCGCCGATAGCTTCCCGCCGATCGGCGGTCCGGTAGGGAGCCTCGTATGCGTCACGGATCGATCGAGCGGCCCGTGGCCTGGTGAGCGCCATCGTCCCGCGAACGAACATCGGGGTCGTCGTGCAGATCTTCTCCAACATGCCGGGAGTCCGAACCATCCGAATCAAGGTCGGGGCCGGCGATCCGGATGGCTGATGAACCGCTGTGTTCATCAGAACGATGCCAGCCAGGTGATCTCGGTGACGTTGAGCCCACCCGAGGGAGATCGGACCTCCCCAGTCATGGGCGACGGTCACGACCGGCCCGGTGAGTTCGAGTTCGTCGGTGAGAGCGCAGAGGTCATCGATGCGCTGTTCGAGGCGGCGGGTAGTGCCGGTGCGCTCTGAGAACCCCATGTCGAGGTGGTCGATCGCGATCACCCGAACACCGGATGGAGCCTGCGCGATGAGATCACGCCAGAGATACGACCATGTGGGGTTCCCATGGACACAGAGCAGCGTGACCGTCGGATCCGGAACTTGATTGTCGAGGAGATGCCAGGTCCGGCCAACACCGTCGAGTTGTGGCGTCGTGACAAGCCTCGACCAGTGCGGCTCGAGACCGTCGAGACCGGCGGGTGGATGTTGGGCGGGTTCGGTCGGTCCGGCGGTCACCAGATCAGTTCGATTGCCGACGCGTTGATCCCGGAGCCGATCCCGAGGAGAAGAACCTTGTCTCCCTCGTTGAGCGATTCGGCTTCCATCGAGAGCGTGATCGGGATCGACGCAGGGCCGACGTTGCCGAGGAACGGGAACGTGAGCGGCACCTTGTCCATGTCGATGCCGAGATACTCACACATCATCCGTGTGTGGACCTGCGAAACCTGGTGGACGATGTACCGGTCGGCATCGAGCCACCCAAACTCGTCCGCGTCGATCCACGCGATCTTCGAGACGTGCAACCCGGCATCAAGCAGGGACTTCGTATCGGTGCGCATCTGGTTGAGATCGCCGACGCACAGACCGTGATGGCTCGTATCGGCCCTTGAGATTCCTCGGACGACCTTGTGACCGCCCGGGTTCTCAGAGTGGCGTCCGACAACGGCGGCGGCTCCGCCCGAGCCGAGCGTCAGTGATGCGAACTCGGCGAACAGATCGGCCATCGTGGCGTCTGATCCGGCGAGCCGGCCGAGCGTCGCCTCGTGCAGTTGGCGGCTGCCCTCGCCATCGACGATCAACGCGTAGTTGATCTGTCCGCTGTCGATCATGTTTCCGGCGACCTGGAGAGCGCTGACGAATCCGAGACAGGCGTTGGAGAGATCGAAACTGAGGCACCAGCTCGGAAGATCCAGCGCATGGTGGACGGTCACGGCGGATGAAGGTTCGAGCCGATCACGACACACGGATGTGTCGATCAGCAGACCGATCTCATCGACACGTACCCCGCTGGCTTCGATGGCTTTCGCTCCGGCTGCCGCGGCGGCGTCTGTGAAGAGGTATCCCTCCGGCCACCATCGACGCTCCTGGATACCTGCAAGGCTCTCAAGAAGCCCGGGCTGACCACCAACACGGGCGTATGTCTCGGTCAAGATCTCATCGAACTGTGAAGACGTCACCACCTCCGGAGCGTTCACATGGGCGATGGAGACGATGGCGGTGTCGGTCATGGTGAACGTGGCGTTGCCGGACATCAGTGATCTTTCGTAGTGAGTAGGTGCGATTCTCGCAGGTAAGTGAGCATACGGTCGATATCAGCCATGGCTCCGCTGCCAGTGCCTCGCGTCCTGTCGACTATCCTCCTACACCGAACAAGGGCGGTTCGGCCGTCCACGAAACCGAATGAGGTGCTCCATGAATAAGACCAAAGGAATCGGGTGGGTGATTCTGGTACTCGGAGTCGTCTTCCTGGTGGGAGGGCTGGCCGTCAAGTTCGTCATACTCCCCTCGCAGGCCAAGTTCCCCGACGACATCGATACGACGCGGAACTACGAAGGCCAGTTGGGCGTGATGATGAATGCAGCAGCGTTGGAAACGGGCGACATGGCGAACCTGTTCTTGCGGGACGTACCCGTCACTATTGCGAGAACGGTGAAGACTCTCGGCGTCGGCGGAGACGACGGTGCGGTAGTCTCCGATCACGCTGTGATGAGCTCTCCGGCGGGACCGGTGGCCGAATCGCTCAGCATCTACGCGATCAACCGCACGACGATGAATGCGATCCAGGACTACTCCGGCGACGCTCGAATCCTTCTTCGAGAGGGACTCGTGATCGGCTGGCCGATTGGGTCAGACAGCAAGGACTACATCGGTTGGAACGGAGACACCCAACAAATCACGGTCCTCTCCTACATCGGTGAGGAGGAACGCGGCGGAATCAACACCTACAAGTTCCATGCAGCTGAGGATCCCGCGGTCATCGTGGATCCGGAACTGCTCGCTCAGTTCCCGGCCGCATTCCCGAAGGATCTGTTGCTCTCTCTGGCTCCGTCGTTCGGACTGCCCGACGAGATGATGGCGCAACTCGGACCGGTCCTTGAAGCGATGCCCGATCCAGTGCCGCTGACGTACACGTTCGCCTTCGACAAGACCTACTGGGTCGAGCCGAACACGGGTGTCCTCATCGACATCGACGTGCTCGAGTCCCGCCAGGTGGCACTCATGGTGCCCGGCGCACCGGATCCGATCCTGCTGACCGAAGTGCAGAACCTCACGTATGTGACGTCAGCAGCATCAGTTCAGGATGCGGTGAACGACGCCAACGACGGCATCAGCCAGCTCAACCTGTTCGGGGTCTACGTCCCCGCCATCTTGATCCTGCTGGGTGCCATCGGAATCATCGGCGGCATCTACTACGTCTTCGTGATGAAAGAGGAAGACGAGCCGGCAGCGGTGTAGCCAACACGCCCTACTACCCGGAGGCTCTCAGCCTCTCCGGAGACGCCCCCGCCTCCGGGCGGGGGCGTCTCCGCGTCACCGTTACGAGAGGTCTTCGGCCGAGACTCTGGTCCTGGGGTCCGACTTGAGCACCGTTACGAGGACGAAGTAGAGCAACGGTATCGAGAAGTAGAGCAGAAGGCTGAGCCACGGAATCCATATCGCGACCGTCATCGCTATCACGTACACGACGAGCGGCGCCCCGGCCGTGATTCTCACCAATCGCCGGACTTGCCCATCAGACTGCTGCCAGAGGAGTCCTGGATGCCGAGAGAGATAGACGTCGAGAACCATACGGAGCACGGTTACCGCGATGAGCACGAGCCCGTATATGTGAAGAGCTGTCGGTTCGCTCTGGTAGTTGCCCAACACCGCGGACGCAAATGGAACGAGCGATACCGGTAGAAGGAAGAGGAGATTCAGCCAGATCGTATTGCGATCGATGTACTGAACCTGGGCGAAGGATGAACGATGTCCCACCCAGTACATGCCCACGAGCAAGAAGCTGATGATGAACGCCACGAAGGTCGGCCGGATCTCCCCAAGCG
>JAMBLK010000302.1 GCA_023336855.1 Actinomycetes bacterium | reverse complement strand
TGCGAAAACCCGGATGGTGTCCGGGTTCTCGTACCGTGGGCCCACCTGGATTTGAACCAGGGACCTCATCCTTATCAGGGATGAACAGGGGGTCCGACGGTTCTTGAAGAAACGCCAGAAACCCGTGCTGCGTAAGGGTTTCGAGTACTCAACGGTTCGCGTCGATTCCGGTTGTTTTTCATCCTCATGTGCACGCGGTGTGCACGCGGACTAGCGCCGACCGCGCGGGCTCCGGCTGTCCATGTACTCGAGGAGCGCCGCCTGGAAGCTGAGCAGCGGCAGGACGACACTTCTTAACTTCTATCCCGAATATACCCCCATGGGAGGTAGATCCGGGTATGATGTTAAACGAAGAGAGTGAGAAGATGGCAAGGAACACCTCCACTGCGCGTCCTGTCCCGCCTTGGGCTGCGGGCCTTGTGGCCCGCCTCTCTCAGGACCGTCCAGCAGTGGTCACCCGGGAGGACCTCGCCCGCTATCTCGCTGAGCTGGGGAGCATTCGAAGTGTGGACGACACCGCCTCAGACCTTCAGCAGCTTGGTTGGCTGTCGACGCTTCACCTGAAGGGTGTGTGGGCTTTCGTGCCGGCGGGGGAAGACCGACCCTCCGACCTCTACTTCGATCTGCGGGGATGGCAGGCACGCGAACCCGACGCTGTGTTCGCTCTTGCCGGTGAGGCCGCAGCGTGGCACCTTGGCTATGTCGCCCGAGCATTCGGTGGCCCTTTGGCGATCTGGCTTCCCGCCAAGGCAAGAGTTCCGCATGGGTTGCGCCCCCATGTCTCTCTGGTACGAATTCCGTGGGCCCGAGCGGACGCCCAGCGGCTGGGTCCGACGACAGCGTTGCTCAGAGGGAAGGGACTCGACCTCACCGGGTGGGCAAGCGGCCTTCCAGCGTTCGGACCCGAAGCGCTCATCGTGCAGCTCGCTTCTCGACCTGGGTCGTTTCGAGTATGGGCCGACCTCATCGGCCATCTCGACATTCTCGTCACCGATTGTGATCTTCAACGGCTGGCCGATCTCCTGTTCGAGCAGTCAGCTTCTGCGTGGCAACGTGCCGCGTACCTCATCGATCGTGGAGGGCGTGGGGACGACGCGCGTACTCTCCTCAATCAGCGGCCGAATGACCGTATGCCCGTTGTGTCATTCGGTGACGGTCCGACAACGGTGTGGTCACCCGACTTCCGGGTCAACGACAAGCTCGTCGCTCCGCTCCAAGAACAGATCGGTAAGGCGTAGTGGCTGGACCGGCGCTCACCGAGGCGCTTGTACGTTTGCACGGCGCCGGTCGAGCGGACACGTACGGCGCCGCCCTGCTTGACGTAGCACAGGACCACCTGCTCTGGCTGCTCGTCGAACTCGGCCTCCTCGATGGCAGCTCATTGATACTCAAAGGTGGCACCTCGCTGCGCAAGTGTCGGCTCGGCAACTCCGGCCGGTTCTCGACCGACCTGGACTTCGTTGCACCCGATGACGACACCGTCCTCGACGTGTGTGAAGCGATCGATGGCGCTTCTGTCTCAGGCTTCCATTTCTCGTTGCTCTCGACCCGCGGTGACGGCCGACACTGGCTTCTCCAGGTGACGCATCCACAGCTCGGCCAACCCGATGTCGTGGCTACTGTCGAGTTTGCTCG
>JAMBLK010000301.1 GCA_023336855.1 Actinomycetes bacterium | reverse complement strand
GATCAGGAAGGCAAGCGGTCCGCCAAGTAGCCGACCAGGTCCTGGATCGGGATCCGGTCTTGCTCCATGGTGTCACGGTCGCGGATCGTTACCTGGTCGTCATCGAGGGTGTCGAAGTCGACCGTCACGGCGTAGGGCGTACCGATCTCGTCCTGCCTGCGGTAACGACGACCGATCGACTGGGTGACGTCCACCTCAATCATCCACCTGCTCCGGAGAAGATCGGCGACACGGTTGGTCACCTCAACGAGATCGTCCTTCTTCGAGAGCGGCAGCACTGCCACCTTGATGGGAGAGAGTCGTGGATCGAGTTTCAAAACGGTTCGCTTCTCGCCACGTACTTCTTCCTCGTGGTAGGCATCGATGAGGAACGCGAACGTCGTGCGCGTGGCCCCTGCAGCCGGTTCGATGACGTACGGGAAGAAGCGCTCGTTGGTTGCAGGGTCGAAGTAGGTGAGGTCCTCTCCCGAGTACTCGGCATGCGCTTTGAGATCGAAATCGGTCCGGTTCGCGATCCCCTCGAGTTCATCCCAGCCCCACGGGAACAGGTAATCGACATCGAACGTGGCAGCCGCGTAGTGCGAGAGCTCATCCTCGTCGTGCTCGCGGAACTGGAGATTCTCTTCGGTCATCCCGAGATTCATGTACCAGTTCCTGCGCTCGTCGACCCAGTAGCGGAACCACTCGTCGGCTTCGTCGGGATGGCAGAAGAATTCCATCTCCATCTGCTCGAACTCGCGGGTGCGGAACACGAACTGGCCCGGTGTGATCTCGTTCCTGAACGACTTGCCAACCTGCGCGATCCCGAACGGGAGACGCTTGCGAACCGTACGGCGCACGTTCTCGAAGTTGATGAAGATGCCCTGCGCCGTCTCGGGTCGGAGGTAGACGGCGTTGTCCTCACTCTCGATCGGACCCATGTGCGTGCGGAACATGAGATTGAACTCGCGGGGATCGGTGAACGAACCCTTCGAACCACAGGTAGGGCACTGGTCGGGGTTCTCGAGTTTGTCGAGCCGATGACGGTTGTGACACTCACGGCATTCCACGAGCGGATCGGAGAATGAATCGACGTGGCCGGATGCGACCCACACCTTCGGAGACTGGATGACGGCGCTGTCGATGCCGACGATGTCATCACGCATCTGCACCATCGAACGCCACCACTGGGCTTTGACGTTGCGCAGCAGCTCGACGCCGAGCGGGCCGTAGTCGTATGCCGAGCGGATCCCTCCGTAGATCTCGGACGATTGGAAGACGAAGCCTCGCTTCTTGGCAAGATTGACGATCGTGTCGAAATCGGCGGGCATGAACCTCTCGCAGTCGGTGGGTGGCCGAGATGGTAATGGGAACTGAGACCTGAAACGTGACCCAGGCCGAGAGGAAGGCGTAGACAGACATGCATGCTTTTTGTAGACTGTCGGTATGGGTACCACAACGATCCGTGTGGACACGGAGACTCACGCTCAACTCCTCGAGATGAGCAGACAGACAGACAGCTCTCTCATCGACACGGTCCGCGATGCGACCGAAGCGTTGCGGCGTCAACAATTCGCGTTGGAGGTCGCAGGAGAACTCGACGAGTTGCGCAGTGATCCCGAGGCGTGGAAGGCGTACCTGGGCGAAGCGGATTCGACATCGGTGACCGATGGCATCCGTTGACGACCTCTGGCTCGTCGACTTCGGCGACCCCTACCCGGCCGAACCGGCTTCTCGCAGACCCGCGCTTGTGGTCGGTCCTCCCGAGAGGTTCGGCCCGGGGTTCCCATTTGTGATCGTGACACCGCTCACGGTGACGCGCCGGAGGTTGTCTCTGCACATCGAAGTCGAGGCAACAGAATCCACGGGCCTCGACGAGACGAGCCATATCCAGTGTGAGCTGATCCGTTCCGTCAATCAGGACCGACTCGTGCACCTCCTCGGCACCATCGACTCCGACACCAGTCGTCGGGTCGCAGACGTGATCAGGACCCTGCTGGACTACTGAGTCGGTAACCGGTTCGTTCGACCGAACTCACGTCGGGGCGATACAGTGAAAGTCATGGAACACGTGCAACCACTCGAGTGGGTCGAGAACCCCAGAGCAAGGACCATCGCTGAGAGCGAAGCGGTCGCCGCCAACTTCCCCCGTGGGATCTTCGAGCAGACGAGGAACTTCCACCGGCAGATACCGGGATACCAGGTCAGCCCGCTGAGGAACCTGTCGAGCCTCGCGTCGATGATCGGCGTCGGGGGGATCTGGGTCAAGGACGAATCGGTCCGACTGAGCCTGAACTCTTTCAAGGTGCTCGGCGGGTCATTCGCCATCTACAGCTTCATCAAGAACCGACTCGGCCTCGACGGTAAAGACCTCTCGTTCGGCCAACTGATCTCGGATGAGACTCGAGCGAAGTTGGGGGACCTCACCTTCGCGACCGCAACGGACGGAAACCACGGGCGCGGTGTTGCCTGGGCAGCGGATAAGTTGAATTGCAATGCAGTCATCTACGTCCACAAGGACACGTCACAAGCCCGGATCGACGCGATCGCAGGCTACGGGGCAGACGTTCGCGTGGTCGACGGAACCTACGACGATGCGGTGAGAAAAGCCAACAGTGACGCCGAGGAGAACGGATGGCAGGTCATCTCCGACACGTCGTGGGAGGGGTACGAGGACATCCCCAGGTGGGTGATGCAGGGCTACACCACGATGCTATCCGAGGCCCAGGAGCAACTCGCGGGCCAGGGCATGGTCAAGCCGACACACGTCTTCGTCCAGGGCGGCGTAGGGGCGCTGGCAGCCGCAACCGTTGGCTTCTACGCGTCTCGCTTCGGCGAGAATCGACCCACAACCGTCGTCGTCGAGCCCGCTACGGCGGAGTGCCTCCTCGAATCTGCTCGCGTCGGTGACGGACAACCCCATGCCGTCGGAGGCGATCTCCAGACGATCATGGCCGGACTCGCATGTGGCGAACCCAGCCCGATCGCTTGGGGAGTGCTGTGGGATTGCGTCGATGCATTCCTCGCCTGCCCCGACTACGTCGCCGCCAAGGGGATGCGTGTGTACGCGACACCTCTTGTGGGCGATCCCTTCGTCGTCTCGGGAGAGTCGGGAGCGGTCACACTGGGTGCTCTCATGTTCGTGGCGGAGTACCCACAGTTCGCGGAATTGAAGGACTACTTGGGCCTCGGTCCGGACTCACAGGTGATGCTGATCAACTCGGAGGGCAACACAGACCCCGATGAATTCCGCCGCGTCGTGTGGGAAGGCGCCAACTCGGTCCCCGCCGAGTACCGCTGGGCCAACGCGTAGAAGAGAAACGCTACTTCGGAGTTGAGTGGGGTCGGCTGGAACCGGGGAGACAACGGGCAGTAGAACG
>JAMBLK010000300.1 GCA_023336855.1 Actinomycetes bacterium | reverse complement strand
GGTCGTCTCACATTGGAGTCCGTCGTCGACGTCGAGGACGGGACGGCGGAGACCGAAGCACTCGAGGCCGCTTTCGAGGCGGAGCAACTGACCGATGGTGCCGGCGTGGACACCTTCCCGATGATGGTCGACCTCCTGGTATCTGATCCGACCCTCTTCCGCCACCCCGTACCACCCGTGGGTGAGCTCCTGGCTCGAACAGGCCTCGAGGCACGCCGCGAGCACATCGGCCCCGCGAACCGTGACTGGCTCCCTCCCGGAGTCGCCATGGCCTTTGTGAAGGGCGCTCTTCTCGCCGATGTCTACGGCATGGAGCGATGCTGCCGTTCGGCCCTCGCCACAGTCACCGATGCGTGGATGGACTTCGGATTCCTCAATCGACCGATCGACGACCCTGAAGCCGTCGTCGCAGCGCTCGATCACAGTGGCACGCTCTTCGCGTTCGGATCCTGGGCGTACCTCACGTGGGGAGCGTTCCCCCGCCTCGAATCGTTCCTCGAGGAACTCGCCGACCGCACGGGTCGCCGCGCCGGCCCGGCCCTCTACCTGCTGGCGGAGATGCGGATGTGGAACGGGGATCTTCTCGGGGCGGAAGCGATCGCCGACCGGGCTCTCAATTACGACCCGAACAACGTTGGTGCCACCGCCCTTCTCGCCAGACTGGCGTCGATCCGCGGCAACGGCAAGGAGGCGTTGCGGCTGCTCCGCAAGGTCGATGCCGGTCAGCCCGACGTCGCGTTCCTCAGCAGCCTGTTCGATCCATACCCGGATGCTCGCCGCAACGACCCGTGTCCGTGCGAATCGGGTCGGAAGTACAAGGCTTGCTGCGCGGTGCGCCCCCAGATCGACGGGTCGCAGCGCACCCGGTGGCTGTCGCTCAAGCTGCGGCAGTTCATCAGCACTCCGAGGCGCGAGGTGAACGCCATGGAGTTGGGTCGCATCGCCGCTGAAGTGGACGAGCGCAGCGACGAACAGGACGTTGAACGGTTCACCGCCAACGATTTCATCCTCGACGTCGTTGCGTTCGATGATTTGATCCATGATTTCATCGCCGAATGGGGGCCGCTCCTACCAGACGACGAACGCGACACGATCGAACTGTGGGCGATCAGCGACCGCCGTCTGTGGGAGGTCGCCGGCGATCCCCACGACTTCCTCATCCCGCTTCGGGACACCGCAACCGGAGAGGTGATCGAGGTGTACGACGAACTCGGTTCCGGAACGATGCACAGCGGCGCGCTCGTGCTCGCCCGGGTCGTGCCTGCGTTCGGTGCCGATCGCGTGATCGGAACGCCGCTCGAGATCGACATCCGTCACCGCGACGGGCTTCTGGAGCTGCTCGACGATTCGCCGGAGGCAGAGGACTTCGCCGCCTGGTACGGGTTCGTGGCGGCGCCGCTTCGCATGACAACGACGGAGGGCCAGGAGATGGTGAGCTGCACGGCAGTGGTAGATCCATCCGGGCTCGGTTGGGACGTGCTCGGGGAAGCACTCGACGAGCTCTTCGAACGGATCGATGAAGGCGAGTGGACGTGGTCATTCACCAACGACAAGGGCGAGAACGTGTTGCGTGCGTCGTTGTTCCGAAAGGACGGCGTCCTCGTCATCGCGACACTCTCCGAAGAACGCATGGACGACGTCCTCGACTCGCTGCCGGACATGGACATCGTCGAAGACGAACGCACTCCCATCAGGTCGCCACGCGAACTCGAGGCTCTCCGCTCACCGGGGCCGCAACCCTCCGAGCCCGTGGAGATGACACCCGAACTCGAGGAGTTGATGCGCGACCGGATGCGCGAGATGGAGGACTACTGGCTCGATGAGAGCATCCCGGCGCTGACCGGCCTGACGCCCCGGGAGGCGGCTGCCGACCCGACCCGTCGCGAGGACCTCATTGCTCTACTCAACTCCTTCGACCAGATGACGAATGGGTCGGGCTTCACCGGGTTCGACGCCGACCGGCTGCGGCGGGAGCTGGGTCTCAGCTGATCGCAGTTGCGGCATGCCGAGCTGAAGGACCCACGGCTCGCAACCAGGAGTGCTTCAACAGTCCGTCACATAGCTACGAGCCCGGCAGGTCTCGGCAAGCCTGACCGCTCCCAGTGTCGCGACTCTCCTGCGGAAAGAACCCCGTGGCAGCGTATGGAGGTTGTCGAGGTTGACGAAGCTCACGGTGGGCACACCGTCGGCTTCCGGGGTCAGTTCCACGTCGGAGACAACACCACGCTGGATCCGTGTCAGAGCGGCAACGACGACGAATCCGATACGTAGATGATTCGACCAGCCCGCATCGCCTTCAGGAGTCTGGAAACTGCATCCGATCTGGCATACGGTGTCACGATGAACTGGGCCACCCAACCGGGTCAACACCGTCCTCAAGGCTCTAGATATCGCCGGAATCGTGACCAGCGAATCTCACCCACCGGCCATTCTGTATACCTTCAACCGGCGACACGTCGCTGCTGACGCTGTCGTAGCTCTGGCCTCGATGCGCACCGCTCTCTTCGACCGGATGCGCTCCACCATCGCCTCGTGGAATCCGGAACCTACTGCGGCATGGGTGCTCGGGTCCTTCGCACGAGGGGATGCGACTGCGGACAGTGATATCGACATCCTGATCGTCCGACCCGATTCGGTCGGCGAAGACGACCCTACGTGGCACAGGCAGATCGCACAGTTCGATCAAGACGTTCGTGAATGGAGCGGAAACGATTGCAACACCGTCGAGTTCGGCCGGCGGGAATTCGCGGAACTCATCGCATCGAGAGAGCGACTCCCCGCCGATGTGGCCGACGACGGGATCCACCTCTTCGGTGAACCCATACCCAGAGGTGCGATCCGTCGAGCGAAGACATGAATCCACTCCTGATCGCCCGGCAGCACCTCGACAAAGCCAGAGAGTTCCCTGAGGCGGCGGAAGTCTCGCTCGATCTCGACATGTTCAACGCCGCCACTTCGAACGCAGTCGTCTCGGGCATCAACTCGAAGGACGCCATCTGTCTCCACCTCACCGGACGCACGCAGAAGAACCGGAACCACGCAGATGCCGCGGTAGAACTGAAGCGAGTAGGCAAGCGTGCCGGAGATCTAGCACCGACGCTCACCCGGCTACTCAAGACCAAGAGCAAGGCCCAGTATCAGAGCGTTCCGGTCACGCGCCCTGCGGCGGTCAAGGCCATCCAGCAGGCCACGGCTCTGTTCAACGAAGCCCGGGACATCGTCACCTCGTAATCAGAGCGTCGCTTCTGCCCGAAGCGTCGTATGCCCTCGCGACGCTTCCAGATAATCCTGTTCCGGCTCCCGGCTGGCGGGAGTAGGTTTGAGGATGGGCCCCGCGCCCGCGGGTGCGAATCCGGCCC
>JAMBLK010000299.1 GCA_023336855.1 Actinomycetes bacterium | reverse complement strand
GTCACGCCCGGCCTCGTCTGTGCCCATACCCATCTGTACTCCGAGCTTGCCCGCGGCATGCCGGCCCCGCCGGAGGTGGCAACGGACTTCCAGGGGATCCTCGACCAGGTCTGGTGGCGTCTCGATGCCGCACTCGACCTCGAGATGCTCGAGTGGTCGGCGAAGCTGGGGGCGCTCGAAGCACTCGAATCCGGTACAACCGCGATCATCGACCACAACGAGACGCCCAACGCCATCGAAGGCTCGCTCTCCGTCATCGCCGATGCCTGCGCAGAGGTCGGCGTCCGGGTCGTCACGGGATACGGTGTCTCCGATCGTCACGGGCACGAGGGTGTCATACGGGGCCTCGAGGAGAACCGTCGGTTCATGGATGATGGCGGCACGTGCCTCGTCGCTGTGCACGCAGCGTTCACCTGTACCGATGAGTCACTCGAGGGCGCAGCCGCACTCGCCGACGAGTACGGCGTCGGTGTGCACATCCACGTCGCAGAAGGTCCCGGTGACACGGATGCACCCCAACGCCTTGAGGGTTTGACCAATGACAAGTGGCTGCTGAGCCACTGCGTCTTCCTCCCCACCGACCACGACCTCAAGGGAACGATCCTTCACAACCCCCGCTCGAACCTGAACAACGGCGTTGGCTATGCGAACCCGGCACGGTTCACCAACCCCGTAGCACTGGGGACCGACGGGATCGGCGCGAACATGATCGAGTCGTTCCGCCTCGCATATGTGATGCAACGCTCCGTCGACGTGACGGTCGGACCGGATCCGGCATGGTCGTGGCTCGAGAACGGATGGAACCTCGTTCCGGAGGCCCGTGAGGACGAAGTCACGTGGTCGTATGACCCGATGGACCCGTGGCACATCGCGTTCACAGCGGGCATCCACCCCCTCGAGGTGAAGGTGGGCGGCGAAGTCGTCTACGAGAATGGGACAACGACGCGAGTCGACGCTGAAGAGATCAGAGCCAAAGCCAGAGAACAAGCGACGCGTTTGCACGCACGCCTGTAGTCGAGAGGAGACCCACATGTCCGACCGTTTCCAGCCGATCACGATGGAGCAACTCACTGACTGGGTCTTTACCGAACTCGAGGAGAAGGACTCCATCTTCGGCATCCCCCGTCGTGCGTTCTTCACACCAAGCGAGACCGATCGCTTCCGGCAGCCGAACTATGACGTGACGCTCGACACCCCATTCGGCGTCGCAGCAGGACCGCATACCCAGATGGCGCAGAACATCGTCGTCGCCTGGCTCGTCGGAGCGCGCTTCATCGAGCTGAAGACCGTCCAGACGCTCGATGAGCTCGACGTCAACAAGCCCTGCATCGATCTCGAAGATGAGGGCTACAACGTCGAGTGGTCACAAGAGCTGAAGGTCTACCAGTCCTTTGACGAGTACCTGCGGGCCTGGGTGCTGATCCACGCTCTGCATCACAAGCTGGGCTTCCCGGGTGACGCTCCCGGCATGATCTTCAACATGAGCGTCGGCTACGACCTGCAGGGGATCCTGAAGCCGAACGTGCAGTGGTATCTCGACGTCATGGACGACGCGTCCGAGCACATCGGACCGTTCATCGACATCGTCGCGGACCGCTACCCCGAGGTCCGGGACATCAACATCCCGTCGCAGATCTCGAACACGATGACGCTGTCGACCATGCACGGCTGTCCTCCCGAGGAGATCGAGCAGATCAGCTCCTATCTGCTCGAGGAGCGCGGATTGAACACGTCGGTGAAGGCCAACCCGACGTTGCTCGGCGCCGAACGAGTTCGCGGGATCATCAACGACGAGCTCGGTTTCACCGATGTCGTGATCCCCGATGAGGCGTTCGGCCATGACCTGAAGTACGTGGACGCCGTTCCGATGTTCCACAATCTGAAGCGCATCGCGAAGAGCGAGGGCCTCACGTTCGGGCTGAAGCTGTCGAATACGCTCGAAGTCGAGAACCACCGGATGGTGTTCCCCGACGACGACATGATGTACATGTCCGGTCGGGCCCTCCACGCGGTGACGGCGAACCTGGCCCTCCGTCTCTCGGAGGAGTTCGAGGGAGACATGCTGTTCTCGTTCGCCGGCGGCGCCGATGCGTTCAACGTCAGCGATTTGCTGCGTTCGGGTATGACCACGATCACCGTGTGCTCCGACCTG
>JAMBLK010000298.1 GCA_023336855.1 Actinomycetes bacterium | reverse complement strand
CTGAGGGTGAGGAGGAGAAGTTCGAGAGTCTCATCGACGGGTTCGAACTCCCAGCGCCCCTCCGGCAGGACGCCCCATCCGGCCTGTGGGGCCACCTCCCCGCGTGCGGCAGGGGAGGATCCCAACTGTCCCCTCGGCCGGAAGACGGGGGGGACGCGGATTCGCAGCGCGAATCCGCAGGGGGGTTCCGGTACTCAGTACTCGCTACTCAGTACTGACTACCTCCGAACGCGAAGCGTTCGGATCAGATCTTCGTTACGCAGTCGCCTTCTTCGGTGTGGTGGGCGCTCACGATCGCTACCGGGATCTGCTTGGTTCCTTCGAGAAGGCCGGTGACGAGGCCCTGGTCCAGTTGGCAGACGATCGCGGGGTGGTTCTTCGCCGACTCACCGAACGGGCAGAAGCGGGTGACGAGTTCGTGGTCGTCCGGGCGTGCCTCGACCTCGAATCCGACTCCCATCAGGGCGCTCGCGACTGCAATGGCGGCGGTGTCGTACCCGGAGTCTTCGGGGAAGCCGATCTCTGCGGCGAGCTCTCTGCCGTATTCGCGACCGATCTCGTCGGCGATCTCGGCCGCATTGTCGGGTGCGATGCGTTCGATCACGCGAAGGAGGAGTTCGGCGAGGAGATCGTAGCGGCGGGCTGGGAACTGGACCGACACGTTCTTGCGGGTCGGCTCGTAGTGCTTCGCGGGGCGTCCGGCTCCGGGGCCGGTCCGGCCGGACGGGCGTTTCCGGGTTACCTGGAGGTACTCGTCGGCGACGAGACGATCAAGATGGTGCCGAGCCACGTTGGCGTGGATGTCGAACAACTCTGCGATCTGCGATGCGGTCACGGGCTCGGTGGACTCGCGCACGGTGACGTAGATCCCGCGCCGCGTCGCATCTCCGAGTGTGCCGGCGAGATCGGCGATCTGTTGATCGAACGCTTCGCTATCCATGCCGTCCCTGTCGAGAATCTGAAAGACCAGGTCTCACTATAGTTTCTATTCACTATCTCGATAGGAGTTGTTCGTGGTTGATGTTGATGCGCTTCGCGCTGCAATCGGTGCGGTGCAGGATCCCGAGCTACATCGGGGGCTTGAAGACCTGGGGATGTTGCGGGACGTGACGGTTGGGCCGGACGGCAGCGTTCACGTTGTTGTGGCGCTCACCGTGCCGGGTTGCCCGTTGAAGGACAAACTGACGGACGACGTCACAGCGGCCGCCGAGAGCGTGGATGGCGTGGCAGGCGTGGTCGTCGAGTTCACGACGATGAGCGACACTGAACGGGCCGGTGTCGTCGAGACCGTTCGCGGTGAGAACATCCGTGAAGTCACCATCGGAACGGCCGGATCCAAGACCCGGGTCATCGGTATCGCTTCCGGCAAGGGTGGTGTCGGCAAGTCGTCGGTCACGGCCAATCTTGCAGTGGCGCTCGCCGCACGGGGAAACAGGGTCGGCCTCATCGACGCCGACGTGTGGGGCTACTCGATCCCGAGGATGCTGGGTCTCGACCGACAGCCGGTCGTTCTCAACGACGTGATGATCCCGCCGGAGGTTCACGGCGTCGCCGTGATGTCGATGGACTTCTTCGTCGACCCCGATCAGGCCGTGATCTGGCGCGGGCCGATGCTCCACAAGGCGCTCGAGCAGTTCCTGGTCGACGTCCTGTGGGATGATCCCGACTATCTCCTCATCGACATGCCGCCGGGTACGGGTGACGTGGCGATCTCTCTCAGCCAGTTCCTGCCGCGCTCCGAGGCCATCGTGGTCACGACCCCGCAATCCACTGCCGAACGCGTGGCGGTGAAGGCGGGTCTGATGGCTGAGAAGGTCAATCAGGAGGTGCTGGGCGTCGTAGAGAACATGTCGTGGTTCACAGGAGATGACGGCACGCGCTACACGATCTTCGGTGAGGGCGGAGGCGAAGCGCTCGCTGCTCGTCTCGGCACCGACCTCCTCGTTCAGATCCCGCTCGTCCCTGCCGTTCGAGAAGGCGCAGACGGGGGTCTCCCTGCTGTGGCGGTCGATCCGGATGGGGAGGCTGTTGCAGCGTTCGATCGCCTTGCAGCCGCCGTCGAGGAGCGCAAACCCCGGGTACGCACACATCCTGAACTCGTCATCAACAACTGATCGGCTCGTCGGACCGTTACGATCGGCACCAGTCACGAAAGGTTTGCATGAGCGACACGATCACTGAGACCACCAAGGTTCGATTCGGGATGTCTTCAACGCGGGAGATCGAGATCGAAGTAGAACCCGGCCACGACATCGCGGCAGAGTTCGAGGCGGGCATAACCAAGGGGACGCCGATTCTTTGGATTCGGGATACCCGGGGTCATCGGCACGGGATCGTCGTAGAGAAGGTCGCCTTCATCGAGATCGAATCGGCCCGGCGACGTGACGTGGGGTTCGCTTCCGAGGCGTGATGCGGATGCGATTCGGACCCGGCGTACCGGGTCCGAGACGGATAGAGGTTGGGGGATCAGCGGTTAGCTGGCAGCCTGACGCTGTCTGCGACGCTCAGCGAGCCAGCGCTTCCTGAGTCGACGCCGGTCGTCCTCGGGGTAACCACCCCAGACGCCGGCTTCCTGGTTGGTTTCCAGTGCGTACTGGAGGCACTCTTCCTGCATGGCGCAGGCGGAGCAGATGGCCACGGACTGACGGATCTTGTCGGTGGCGAGACCGGTTGTTCCGATTGGGAAGAACAGGTCGGGGTCGGAGTCTCGACAGGCGGATAGTTCGCGCCAATCGGTGACAGTAAGCACAGTTGTGTCTCCTCGAAACGATTCCTGATGGGACCTCGTGAATGTGAATGTTTTCACAAAGTAGACCGTTTGTCAACCGGTTTTGACCGGCTCCGTAGGACATTCTATTGGAATGACTTGGAAGGAAGCAAACGGTTTGTGAAGACGACAGACCACAGACCACAGACCACGATGAGCTCTCCACGCGCTGGCCTGCCTGTTGTCTGCTGTCTGTCTTCTCCCTGTTGTCTGCTCCACTCTCCGTTATCCTTGCGCTCAAACGACCGGAGGCGAAGTCCATGACCATCGAAGAACAGCTTATGGCGGCGCAGACGGCGGCTATGAAGGATGGGGGTCGTGCGACGCTCAGCGTGATTCGACAGATCCGCTCCGAGGTGTCGGTGGCGAAGTCGGCTCCCGGATTCACCGGCGAGGTCGACGACGAACTCTTCCTCGCGACGATCTCGACGTACGTCAAGAGGATGGGGAAGTCAAAGGTCGAGTACGAGGCCCTGGGCGACCGGGGGACCGAGCAAGCCGAGAAGCTGGCGTTCGAGATCGACTACCTGTCCGCCTACCTCCCGACGAAGCTCGACGAGCCGGCGACGAAGGCTCTTGTTGACCAGGCGATCGAAGAGATCGGCGCCACCGACCCGAAGATGATGGGCCAGGTGATAGGCAAGGTCATGAAGAGCGGCGAAGATTTGGACGGTGGCCTGGTTGCTCGTCTGGTGAGGGAGAGCCTGAACCAGTAGATCAGTAGAGCAGTAGCAAGTAGAGCAGTGCTGATCTACTGATCTACTCCTACCCACACCCCCCGCCCACGACGGCTCCTGCTGCGGCGATCTTCACCTTTGGTTCGAAGACGAGGTGGAACTCGTGGGCGTCGGGGTCCGATGCCACGCAGCGCCCACCGATGGCAGACGTGAATGTGAACGCCAACTCGTCCGGGTAGTTGACCGGCTTCGGGTCGGCGTCTTCGCCGAAGATCTCGAGCCATGCGTTGACGCCACCCTCGAGTATGTAGACGTTGATGACGTTGTTCGCCGTGAGCGTCTTCCATGCATCGGTCGCATCGTCTTCGTCGTTGCTCATCGCGACGATGACCGTGCGTGGGTTGAGGCCGATGAGCTCGGGTGCAGCATCCTCGACGGCCTCCAGCGTTGGATCTACCTGCTGGGCGGCACGGAGGTGGAACTGGTTGTAGTCGCGCTGGTCTCGAACGTCGACCATGATGAGGTTCTTGAAACTGTCGTTCATTAGTTCGAGCAGTTCTCCCGGGTGGATCTGTACCTCGCGGTCGTCGAGCCTTGGTTGCTCCTCACCGGCGGCCGCATCCCAGTAGTCCTCCGTCGTGGGGTCACCGATGATGAGCACGATCAGGGCGAGGAGGACGAGAATGCCGGCCCCCACGTAGCGGGCTTTCGGCGCGTCGGCAGGATCGTTGCCTGCGGTCTTCTTCTCGAGTTGCTCGGCGCCCCAGAACATCAACAGGGCGACCACGACGATGACCAGTACGACGACGCCTGTCGGGATGCCGAGCCAGTCGGGGATCGTGAGACGTCCGAGGTTCGACGTCGTCCAGAAGTCCATGAAGTACGGCACGGTCTCGCCGAACACGAAGACACCAGCGACGACGCCTCCGAGAAAGACCATCGCATCGATCTTGAACGTCGCAGCGCCGACGATCGACGTGCCGGGGCAGAGACCACCGATGAGGAACCCGACGCCAAGGATGAACCCGCCGATGGCGATCGGCCACAAGTAAGTCGCCGGGACGAAGACGGCCCTGAAGTCGAGAATCCCGATCGCGACCGATCCGAAGATGAGCACCATTGCGGTGATCACCGCGGTGAACATGACCTTGAACATGGCGAAGTCCTTGAAATAGAACTGCGCGGCGAGCTTGGAGCTGCGGCCGAAGCCGGCTTGCTCCAGGAAGAATCCGAAGCCGATTCCGACGATCACGAAGATCGTGTAGGTGATCGGTGTGCCCAGTTCGTGGAGGTCGAGGGGGAAGGGCATCAGTCGTTCCAGAGCTTCCTGAAGAACGGCGCCGCGATGAGGGCGCCCGCGAAGAACGCCATCATGAAGATCCAGCTGCCAACGGAGAGCAGGGCTGACCCGGAGAGGCCCTGGCTCGACGTGCATCCACGAGCGAATCGGGCACCGAATCCGACGAGAGAGCCACCGAGCAGGGCGAACATCAGCCGTGTCCTGTTCGAGATACGGGGGCCCTTCACGATCTCGGTGTAGACACGCTGACCGAAGAGACCCGAGATGAATCCTCCGATGAGGACGCCGATGGCGAGCATGACGATCCAGTGGTTGAGCGCCTGGGCCTCACCGCCCGCGTAGTTGACGAGGTAGATGTTGGTGTCTACGTGGTGGGGGACGATCAGGTTCTCGAACCATGCCCAGACCCGTTGCACTGCACCGGAGGCGCCCAAACCATCGCCGGTGACGAGGACGGAGAGGAACAGCACGACGCCGAGGCCTACGCCGACGAGGTACGCGTTCGGGAACGGTCGGGGGTCCGGGGCCTTGCCCTTCAGGATCGACGGACCGACAGGTTTGATCGCCATCAGTTCACCATCTCCTCTTCGGCGTCAACGACTTCGACGTCCTCCCAACCGGTCACCATGCCTTTGATGGCGGAGAGCGGTGTCGGCCCTGTGGTCGTCAGGTAGATGTGCAGCATCACGAACGCCGCGAAGAACCATGCGATGAGGGTGTGGACCGGGAGGAGGAATCCGAGACCACCGAGGTTGGACGTCAGGTCCGGCCATCGCTGGGCGCCCCAGATGAGGATCCCGGTGAGAATCTGCAACGGGAGCAGGACGTTCAGGATGACGAGGTACGTCCCCTGCTGGAGGGGGTTCAGCTTATCGCCCGGCTCCTTCTCATGGGGGTGCGGGTCGCCGACGAAGATGCCCTTCGTGTAGTAGACGACCTGGGCGATGGCTTGGCTGAAGAAGCCCTGTGGGCTCGGGATGAACTCCTTGATGAAGCCGGAGGCGACGGCGTCGATGAGTGCCACGACCGCGTTGATCAGGAGGATGACGGCCGTCACGTTGTGAACGAGGATCATCCAATTGAATGCGGCTGCACTACCGGGCCAGTGGATGATGATGCCGCTGGCGATCAGGACGCCGATCAGGGCGGCTTGCATCCAGTGCCAGAACCGCTCGTACTTCGTGTACAGGTAGACCTTCCGTGTCTCGCTGTGGGCACCAAAGCCGTAATGGCGTCGCGCCCAGACACGAACGGATCCGTGGACGAGGATGAAGAAGAGCACGCCGAGGAATGCCGCGAGCCCGAGCCAGTCGGCCCAGCCGCCCGTGTCGTTACCGAGAACGTTGATCTCTCCGGATGTTGTCTCGGGGAGATAGGTGAGCGACCCATCGGCAGCGACCGTCATCGTTCCCGTCGACTCCGTGTTGCCATCGGGGACGAACTCCGGGAGCACGCCACCCGGCACGTACTCTCCAAGCACGATGCCCTGACTCAGTCGGGAGCTGCTCGAGTGGCAGACCTGACAGTCCTTGATCGCCCAGTCGCCGCCGACGACTCCGTGAGCGGCACTGTACGGCTGTACCTCGCCGATGATGTGCGGATTCTCGAGGGAGAGACTCGTGAGGCGTCCGGCTACGACGGCCTGCTTCTCGTCGGTGTCGATAGCGAGTTCGCTCTCGGAGATCCGGCCGTTCCCATCGGCGTCGAATGCGGCAAAGATGCTCGGGTCGTAGTCACCGGCTCCGTCGAGGTACGCCGCCTCCAGGTCGGAGGTGCGTACCGGCCGTTCGTCGATACCGGTTCCGTGTGCCCAGTACCAGGAGCTGACGAGGTTGTAGGGGGAGAGGCGGACGCTCCCATCGTCGTCGGAGCGCAACAGGATGGCCGGTTCGAATCCGCTGATCACGGTGTCGGCGTTGTCGATAGGCCCATCGGCGCCACGCATTGTCGTGCGAGGGGTGCCGTCGGTGTGGATGACCGTCCAGTCGTACTGCTCGGCTGCGGGTGCCATCGCTGTGGGGATGTGACATGTCTCGCACGCGACGGTCTGCATGTGGCGCTCCTGGAACGGCAGCCAGTCGTGAGAGGTGGACGGGTCGTGGCACCCGGTGCAGGTCCGCATCGTGTTGTCGTATTCAGGAGCGACCGTTCCTTGTGCAGTATCACCCTTGGTGAATTCGTGGATCGGCTGGTAGAGGTAGTCGTCGAGGTTCCCGCTTCTCGGGTCGTAGATGAGGTGTTCGGGCTTGGTGGCAGGATCCTCTGCGACCTGGGCGCTGTTGTTGATCGACGAGTGGCAGCTCACACAATCAAGGCCGCGCTCCGCATGGATGTCCCATGCCCGGCTCTGATCCATCTTGTCATCGAAGTTGAGACCGGATGCGGCGAGGCGTTGATCGGAGAAGACCTGCCCGGTAGTGAGTGTCTCCCATCCATCGAGGAGCGATGACCCGTCGAGCGGATCCGGGGTCATGTGCACGGTCCCGTGACACTGCCCGCAGGATTCGTTCGTGGATCGCCCGATGGGGAGGTTCTCATGGTTGATCTGGCCGAGTGAGGTGAAGGCGCCGGCGTTCCAGCCCCATCCGTCGTCGGTGCGTTCGACGATGCCGGTACCGGCGAGGGTTGCGGTGTTGGCCCACTCGAAGCGGCCGGATTCGAGTTCGGCAATGCGGGCATCGTTGTCGGAGTTCGGAACATGGCAGAGGAAGCAGTTGAGCTCTTCGACGCCGGAGGTTCCCCAGTTCCATGCGGTGACGGATCCATCGGTCCCGAGCAGGCTCGTCTCGACACTGGCGGGGTTCGGTTCAAGACCGGTGAGGGGCGCTCCTTCTCGCGACGTCTCGGCAGGGCCGCTTCCGGCGTGGCGTTGTCCCAAGGTCATGATCCACTCGGCGGTGCTGAGATCGAGAAACCCATCGCCCTCGGGCGCCAGGTACCGGTAGGTGATGGGATTCCAGCGGCCGAACCAGCCGTTGGAGATATCCCATGCACGTCCGGAGTCGGCGGTGCCGGGTTCCGTCAGGGCGTCGAGGCCGACGGACGCGTGATAGTTGTGTTCGACGATGAAGCCCGAATCGTGGCATTGCCCGCACGTGTTCAATGTCGACACCGGGTTCCCCGTCGACAGGACGTTGACGCCGTCCTTGTCGAGGAGGGCGTACGTCGGATGCATGATGCTGCCGGTCGGTCCTATCGGCGGAGGTGGGTTGACGAGGTCCTGGACTTCTTGTGGGGGGATCTCGCCTCCACCGGGGGGAATCACGAGTCCGCCCTCATCCTCGCCACTCGTCGAAGCGACCGAGGCGTCGACACCGGCGAGCATGAACGTCGAAGCGAACAGTGCGGCAACGCCGATCATCATGGCGACCCGACGCCGTTTCATTCGTCGCTCCCGGCGACGGTGCGTCTGCCGGCGGTGTTCATCGGATCACCGTCGTATCCGAGGGCGGTCCAGTCGAGGCGTCCATCGTCGGAGTGGCAGGCGGTGCATTGCAGAGCCTGATCGGCCGGCATCACCTGGTGCTCGAGCGGCCAGAACATGTCGCTGCGCGCGAATCCGTATTCGCCGCTGTACTCCATGTTGGTGTCGCGAGCCCCGTTCGCCAACGCGATATCCCAGTCGAAGATCGTCCAGTAGCCCTCCTCGCCTACGAGGTTCGGCTGAATGAAGTAGTTGTTGACCGTGTCGTACGGTTGGCTGCCCCTGTGGATCTTGAACGGATAGATCTTGGAGAGAGGGTCGTCGATGTCGCCGTTCGGATCGTTGAGTTCGGTGACTCCGTCCGGGTCGAGAGGGTCGCCGAGGAGGTAGCGCTCGGCCGTGCCATCGAACCAGAGGTATTCGGGGACCACCTGCTTGTCGTAGACGAAGCTGCCCTTGATCTTCAGATATTCGTGAGGATCGTCGGAGACACCGTCTTGTCCTGTCGTCGACCAATCCCACCAAAGCTTCGTCGGATCCTTCACTGCATAGAGGGGGATGTGGCAGGTCTCGCACGCCACACGGTCGGTGTGGCTGTCGAGTCGGTCGTCTTCGTGCGGTGCGAGATCGTGACAGTCGGTGCAGGCGACCGGATTGTCGTCGACAAGCTTCACCGACGTCATCGTGCCCGGGATCTCGTGATCGGTGGCCTGGTGGCAGTCGACGCATTGGAAGTCGAGGACCCCCATGTGGTAGTCGATGGTCTCGTCCGGGTGCCGCATCGTGTCGTCGAGATCGCCGTGCTTGACACCGTTGCCACCGCCACCATCGAAGTGGCAGTTTCCACAGTTGTCTCGAGTCGGGGTCGCGACGCTTTGGGCGGCGAGGGCGAGGTCACTGGCTTCGGCCGGATATCCCGAGTCCGCCTTTGCGTATTGGCCCGAGTTGTCGTGACATGCGAGACAGTCGATGTTGGATTCGTTCGTGAAATCGAAGGTGCTGTCTTCCCACCCGTAGCCGGCGTGACACGACGTGCATTTCGGCTCGTTGCCCTGGATGCCGAGGCAGAAGTTGTTGAGCGTGTTCGCCTTTCCGGTCACAACCGGCTCGTCGCGACCGGGCAGCGACACCGGCGGGTTCGCCCACAGCCAGTGCTCACTATGGAGCATGTCCTCCCCGACATCCGCATGGCACTCGAGGCAGGCCTCGGTGACTTCCGGTCCCGTCTCGTAAGGGCCCGGCATGAGGTTCGAGTGATCGACGTGCGGGGCGCGCGTGGGTACGTTCGACCACGGATCGTCGGCGTTTGACGCCTGGACCGATGATTGAACGCCGGCGAAGATCACGATCGGTCCGGCGATGAGGAGGACGATCGCGATCAGACCGATGATCCAGTCACGACGGTTCCCGCCGCCGGACGATTCCCCGGGTTCAGGATCAGTCGTGGGGGTGAGGTCGGAATCGGTCACGAGCGGACTCCACGGCCATCGCAGAAGCGGGTCGTCGGTTGCTGGTCGCTGAAGCCCGTGGGTTGCATCTGAGGTCGCCTCCGTCGTTCATGAGAATCTTAGGAATGACGGCGTCGAATGTGAATTCATTCACAAGCATCCAGGCGGGAATCGTTGCGCAGCAACGATCGTCCAGAACGATTAGGGCATAAGTGCCCTACTTCGAGTACTGAGTAATGAGTACTGAGTATTGAGTAGGGCGACGAGCGGAGGGTCGGGGTCCTGTCCCCTCGGCCGGAGGACGGGGGGACGCGGAGGAGCGGAGCGACGACGCAGGGGGGTACTCACTACTCGATACTCAGTACCCAGTACTGCCGCACGGAGTGCGGCCGTGCCCCAGGCAGGAATCGAACCATCGGCACGTCTGGCGGGAGTGGCCGGACCGCGACATCCGACTCGGTCTTCTGATCTCGG
>JAMBLK010000297.1 GCA_023336855.1 Actinomycetes bacterium | reverse complement strand
CTAACGGAAACATCACCACGCACAGCCGCACGCATCGCAGGGATCGGCTACCTGATCATCTTCGTACTGGCGATCTTCGCCAACTTCGTCGTGCGAGAGGGGTTGGTCGATCCGGACAACGCTGCAGCCACATTCGCGAACATCGCCGACTCCGAGTTCCTGTTCAGGGCCGGGATAGTCAGCTTCCTCGGCGTGTTCATCGTTGATGTTGTGATCGCCTGGGCGCTCTACGTTCTCTTCAAGAACGTGAGCAAAGAACTGTCACTACTCACCGCCTGGTTCCGCCTTGTGTACACGGTCTTCCTCGGAGTGGCACTGATCTTCTTCTTCGTCGTCCTGGATCTTGTGAGCGGTGCGGGCTATCTGACGGCGTTCGAACAGGGTCAACTGGACGCTCAGGTGATGCTGCTACTCAATGCGTTCAACTACGCATGGCTCATCGGTCTGGCCGGCTTCGGTGTCCACCTGATGCTGCTCGGGTACATGATGCTTGCGTCGGGTACGGCCCCGAAAGTTCTCGGAATCCTGCTCGCGATCGCGGGTGCGGCATACGTGTTCGACACCGTCGCCAATGCGCTGCTGTCCAGCTACGCCGAGTACGAGACCCTGTTCCTCCTGATCGTCGCCGTACCGTCGGTGGTTGGAGAAATGGCGTTCGCCGTCTGGCTCCTGAGGCGAGGGGGAGTGCAGCAGGAGGCGCTTCAGTAGCTCCCGTCCCGCGGCAAGTCTTCGAAACGCTGGTACTCGTCGTTCAAGACTGCGAGCACGCCTTCGATCATCTGGGCCGATTGGTACGAGTAGCCGAGGTCGAAGATGTGCTGAGCACCCGGGAACTCCATGTAGACGACCCGTTTCTGTGAGGTGTTCTCGAGTTGCTCGACGAATGCTCTGGCTTCCACCACAGGAGCGAGGGAGTCGCGGTCGCCCTGGGCGATGACGAACGGTGGAAC
This sequence comes from Actinomycetes bacterium, assembly GCA_023336855.1. Classification (GTDB taxonomy): domain Bacteria; phylum Actinomycetota; class Acidimicrobiia; order Spongiisociales; family UBA5794; genus JAHEEL01. The sequence continues at coordinate 2,844 of JAMBLK010000297.1, read as the reverse complement.
ATCGGAGTGGATTCGATCGAGCGGGGACATCTCGGCGAACTTCTCCGGTTCGTCATCGAGGAACGCCTTGATGACGAGCGGTTCCATGAGCATGGGCACGAACCGGGGGGTCTGCACGCCCATGCGATTGGAGACGTCGTAGATCCCGTAGACGGGAGCGGTGATCTGGACGGACGTGTCGGCGTCTTCGAACCCGGGTTGATACCGAGGATCGTTCTCGGTGAGACCCACAAGGGCGGCCAGGTTCCCCCCGGCGGATCCGCCCGATACTGCCACGAAGGACGGGTCACCCCCGTACTCTGCCGCATGTTCACGGATCCACGCTAGACCTGCTTTGACGTCGGCGAGTTGATCCGGCAGGGCAACGCCGGGGCTCAGGCGGTAGTTGACAGAGAAGCCAAGCCACCCGGCACGGGCCATGTGGTGAAGCAGCGGGATTCCCTGCTCGCGTTTGTCTCCCATGACCCAGCCGCCGCCGTGGATGTACATGAAGACCGGCCGGTCCGTCCGGTCTGTCTTGTCGCGGTAGACGTCGAGCTTGACGGTGTGTCCAGCGACTCGCCTAAACGGGACATTCCTGATCTTCTCGACGGTGCGTCCCCGGAACGGAGCGGACAGCAGAACTCTCCACACGGGTACCCGGGGACCCGATCGCGTCACGTCGGCCTGGGACAGCGCGGCATCGACAACATCGCCGGATTTGCGTGTTCTCGCAAGGATCAACACTGTGCCCAGCCAGGAGATGATGAGGAGAATGAGTCCGATCCAGCCGACCGGGTGCTCCAATGCCCCCCGCCAGATTAGGAAGCCGGCAGTGAGCATCTGGAAGAAGACAAGCTGTCCCGGCAAGCCGATCACGAACCATGACCAGAACATGCTGGGGAACAGCAAGGCCGTCTGGCGGAACGGATAGAGCGCGTTGAAGGTCGCTGTTGCGGCCCACATTCCAAGCAGAAGGAGCAAGATCGAGTCGACCACCGACCAGGCCAGGTCGATCATGATTCACTGACGAGGATCGACAACTCAGCGTCTGCATCCCGGCGGAGCCTCATCAGATCTGGCAGCAAGGCGAGATGATTGCGGACGGCCCACCAGCTCGTTAGCGCCTCGAAGAGATCGACGACCTGAGTGACCCCAAGCACGAGAAACACGAGTCCGATGACGACGAAGAGGAGGGTTATCCACATGGACGCTGGGTCGCTGAGGAGCAGCAGCACGATCCACGACAACGGGAAGACCACCATGCTCGTGACAACCCGAGCGGTTCCTTTCGACACGGGCTCCTTTACGAGAGCGCCGACCCCGATAACGAGAAGGATCGCGACGAAGTTCGCCGTTAGCCCGAGCAAAGCGAACGGTGCCATCAGCACCACGATGATGCCCTTAACGAGGGCGACCCTGGCGAGATCCGTCGTCTTGGGCAGCGGTCGGATCTGATCGTCTTCGAGGCCGCTGGCCGTGAGAGCCAGTTGGTATCGCCCGGTTGCGGCGAGCCGATTTTCGTCGTTCACGTCGATCGAGAGAGCAAGTTCCTGGGCGACCGTACGGAGATCGGCCATCGTTGGATCGGAGAACGCCTTCGACATCGCTGTTCTCAGATGGATCGAAGCGGCGAGCATCATGGTCCGTTCGCGCACAAGGGATCCGAAGTCGGGGGAGACTGCCCCGAGGCGTTCGGCGATGAGATGTGTCACCTGATCCACCAGGATCCGGTTGGACTCCTCGGGCTTCCCCTCGCCGGCGAGTTCGATGATCTCATCCTCGTTGATCCGTTGGCCCACTTCGACGAGTACGCGGGATCGAGATGAGACCTTGTCTTCGTAGGTGATGCCGATCGGAACGATCGCGAGATTCTCAACACCGGATTCGGTCGCGCTCAGGGCCATGCGAGCGGCGCCCGTGCGGACCTTCTGGAGTTCCTGGGTGTCGGTAACCGTGCCCTCAGGGAAGATCAGAACGGTTCGGCCCTTGGCGAGCACCTTCGAGACCTCGTCGAATGACGAGGCGTTCTTCGTCATGTCCGAGTGATCCGTTCTGCGATAGACCGGGACGACACCCAGTGCCCGGAGTCCGACTCTCAGAGGAAGCCTCTCAAAAAGCGTCGACTTTGCGACGATGTGGGGGAGACCGCCGAGGGCGCGGACGACGACGATGGCATCGACCAATCCACCGAAGTGATTCGCCACGATGAGACGCGGACCATCGTGACTCGCCGAACCGTCGACTTCAACGCCTTTGAACAAGACGAGCGTGTAGATACGGGCGAAGGCACCGGCCAGCCACCAACGGATTCGATACATCACGGCGCCACTCTACGCCTGACGCCTTCAGTCCGTCCGGACGGTGAGTAGTCCATCGCGGATCGCATTGTCGCCCTCCGGGTTCAGGACTTCGAACCGCACGGTGCCGTCGATAGACGGGCCGATATGCAGGGTGAGTGTCGACGGCATGAAGACCATCGCGCCGAAGCGGGCCCCGATCCGCACCACCTGTTCCATCCCACCTTCGAAGCGTTCGGCCACGACGTGCGACACTGCCATCGCAAGAGTCGCGGTTCCCTGGAGAATGATCCCAGGGAGGCCCGCCGCTTCGGCCACGGCGGCGTCCGTGTGAATCGGATTCCGGATTCGTGCCGCCTCGGCATAGACGACGGAGGTATCGGCAGTGATCGGGATCGGGACACTGGTGAAGCGACCATCCCGGGGCAACGGATGGAGGACCGGTCCCGAATCCTCAAGTGAACGATCGTCTCCGACCACGTCCAAGCCCCGGTAGAGCATGCCGAACCACGTGGTCGCGACGGGTTCATCCTCGGCGTCGATGGTCTCAAGTCTGACCAACTGG
>JAMBLK010000296.1 GCA_023336855.1 Actinomycetes bacterium | reverse complement strand
GCCATCTCGGTGTCGTCGGTGAACGTGCCGGTCGGCCCGTCCGTCCAGCCCAGCCAGGGGCGGAAGTCGGTGAGCTCCCCGAACGCTTCGCGAATGTTCCTCGGCGAGAGACCCTCGGCAGGGCGGCCGAGGGCGTCGCCGATGGCGGTGCCGAGCATCGCTCCGCGGTAGCGGTCCGGGTAGTCAACGAGCGGGTTGGGCGTGAGCATCATCCCTGTGTGATGGCGCGGGATGAGGTCTCTGGCATCGGTGATGGCACTGGCTTTGTGACGGCGCATGGCTATTCGTTCTCCTCGTCGGGGAGCATGTCTCCGACGTTGTAGGGGTCGATCCGGTCGAGTGCGACGAGGAACCCCGGGTTCGGATCAGCGGTTGGCAGCACGATTCGGATCCGGGCGAGGGCGTCGGATCCTGAGATGCCGATCCGGTGTGCGAGATAGGCTGCGGCAACGGTCGGTGTCCGGCTCTCGGCCCGGACACAGTGCACGAACACCGTCTTGCCAGCGTCGCGCAGCGTGGAGATGAATCGTGCCGTGTCGTCGAGGATGAAGTCGAGATGCGGGTTCGCCGCCGGGTTCGCCTCGTCGAGGAGCCGTACGTCGAAGTGCGCCGATCCGACGGGATTGGATCCCATCCGGCAGAGGGATACGACCACATCCGCATCGGCGACGACGGTCCCGGCGACGTTCCCGATCAGGACGCCGGGATCGTCGGGCAACGAGACGGCGAGCGGCTGCTGCGGGTAGTTCCTCTCGTACTGGGGGAGAAGATCCGCCTCCTGAGGCCAGCCGATGCTGTCACCCGATCCGCCGTTGAGGGACAGGAGGGCGATCCGTGCGAGGTCCCGCGTCGTCGTACGTCCCGGCCAGCCGTGCATCGCAGCCTTCCACTCGAGCGGCACCGCCGACGAACCCCAGATAGCCCCGAGGAGCGTCCCGGCGATGGCGGCGACGGTGTCGGTGTCGTTCCCGATCCGGACGGCGTTCTCGAGCGTTGCCTGCAGATGCCGGGCCGGTTGGTCCTCCGGGATGGGGGTGTGGACGATCGACGACCACGCCGCCTGGAGCGCGGTAACGACGAAGCCGTTCGGCGTGAAGACGTTGGGAGACTGTCTCTCGGCATCGTCGATGATCCCGCCCCAATGGTCTCTCCGGTCGGCGGGGAGATAGCCGAGGCCGTTGTGCATGCCGGGGACCTCTCCCGTCTCGACGGCTTCGGCGACGGCGAGGCTCCACAGCACGCACGCGTCGATGGCGAGGGGGTCGGCGTGGGTGAGCGCCGAGACCTCGCGGGCCGCCTCGGCGATCCGGTCTCGATCTCCGAGGAAGGGGAGGGCGACCGGTCCGGTGCGCATCAGCGAACCGTTCCCGGCCGAGTGGCTCGGGCGTTGGAGGAGATGCGTTGCGGCGGCTTCGGGTAGGTCGCTTCCGTCGATCGCTCGTGAGAGGACGGCGCGCGTCTGGTTCCCGATGTCGTTCGCCTCGCCCGCCCAGGCGATGAAGCGGTCACCGACGAGCCCGAGGTCGAGATCTCCGGTGGACGCCTGCTCGGCGATGCAGATCGCCATCTGCGTGTCATCGGTCCACTCACCCGGCTCCCAACCGAACGGTCCACCGCCCTTCATCTCGACCGGGCCATCGAATGCTGGTCCGAACTCGTATCCGGCACCGAGGGCATCACCCGCGGCGAGACCGACGAGGACGCCGGCTGCTCTGTCATGTCGGGCGTGCAAGGTCACCTCCCTTTGTGAAGATAGGCGTACAGGACAAAGCCACCGATGATGACGAAGACCAGCCACCACGAGAGCGTCGGACCGGGAACGACCGATGGGGGCCCGCACCCACCGAGGCCGATTGCAGCGACGGCGGGTGCGGACTTCGTCCACGTGTTCATCCGATACTCCGACTACCCAGGCCTGCCTACCGTTCCCGGCGGTCGCGGTAGCGGGTCTGGGGCATCTTCTCTCTGCGGTAGTCGGCAGATGCCATCGAAGCTTCACCGATAGCCCGGTCGTACGATGCCTTGTTTGGCGCCCAGTCGACGACGGCTCCCTTGCGGATCCCCATGTCCCGCGCCACGGACCATGAGTCCTGGTTGGCTCCGAGGAACACGAACTGCCAGCCGCTCTCTTCCGCCTCGGTGATGAGATCGAAGACCTGGCGAGCGGTCCAGCGCTGCGATGCATTCTCCATACCGTCGGTCAGGATCACCATGATGACGTCCGACGGGCGATCGTCACCGAGAGTCTCGAGGTACGCCTGGGTCTTGACCACGGAGCGACCGACGGCGTCCAACAGGGCGGTCATGCCGTGGGGGGAGTAGTCGTCCCCGAGGGGTCGGACCTCGGCGCCGGGGATGACGGCGAAGCGGGTTGTGGGGTGGTTGGCGAAGGTTGTGAGGGTCCACCAGGTCGGGCCGCCGTGGGCGACCTGCTCCTGGAGGTACTCGTTGAAGCCGTCCCTGGCGGCCTGGGCGATGCGTGTCATCGAACCTGATTCGTCGAGGACGAAGGTGATGAGTGCGGAATCTTGTTGCATGACGCCTCCTTGATGCGTTGTCACTGCAGAGTATATTACTCCAAGAAGAATAACTATGCAAGGAGTAATTCTGTGATAGGGTGGCGGCATGGCTTTGGACCAACTCAGCACCGATCCGGCGTTCCTCGCCGCCTACGGCGCCGTCGTTCGTCAGCTCCGGGAAGAGCACGGCCTCGATCGCAAGGAACTCGCTTCGACGGCGGGCATCTCATACTCCTACCTCTCGGCGATCGAGTCGGGCCAGAAGCTCCCTTCTGCAGCGGTGCAGGAAGCACTCGCCGGGGCGCTCGGGATCGAGGCATCGGATCTGCTCGCGAGGGCGAACGGTGAGGTCGAGACCGTTGCTCCGCCGGTTTCACACCCGGACGCGTCGGTTCGGGCCAGCATGGTGCCGGAGGATGCGTCACCGATGTGGATGGTTCCGCCGGGTTCCGATGTGGCTCCGGTGGCGCGAATGGCGTCGAGCACGCTGAGCTCCGATCCGGGGATCAGCTCGGCGGGTGCCCTCGCCGAGCTCCAGGCCCTCGTCCCGTCGCTCTCACCCGAGGACGCTGCGATGGTCGTCTCGATGGCCCGTCGCCTCGCCGGGGGAAGCGAACCACGCCGGCGCACGTCTTCGGAGCGCCGCTACCGGGGGAGCGCCGGCCGCGCCCTGCGCACCGAGATGTACCAGTACTTCTGGACGCGGTACCTCGAGGAGCTGGAGAAACAGGGACTCGATTGGGGACATGGACGCCGGCCCGAGCCCCGCAGCTACTTCACCACGCCGTCACCGATCCGGGGCGCCTCGTTGTCGGCGTCGTTCGCCCGCAATCGGCTCCTGCGCCACGAGCTCTATGTGAACCGGGGGAGCCGGACGGCGAACCTCGAGCTTCTCCACGAACTCGAAGCCAATCGAAGTGTCGTCGAGCAGGCGTACGGGCACTCTCTCGTGTTCGAAGACCCCGGCCGGGAACGGCGTGCGGTCCGGATCGCCGAGTATCGCAAAGGGCATATCTCGAAGACCCACGAGTACGACGAGTACATCGACTGGTTCATCGACCGGGGAGCCCGGATGCGCGGCGCCATCGAGGCGTATCTCGGGACGCGATGATGCGCTCCAATGTGAGCGCCGCGCCACGACGTTTCTAACGAAGGCCGTCGTATTGACGCACCCAGCAGCGGGCCAAGAGAGGCCGTCGCGACGGCCGCTGTCAGACCATCGCTTCGCAGCCACGCCCCCCAAAACCCGGTGGTCTTCCCACGGCGTCTCATCCCGTGACGGCTGTGCCTCGGGCTTGACACTCCACCGACCACCGCGTCCATCCGACGCCCAAATCAATCATGGACTTTCGCCCGTGGTGGCCGCAGACTTAGCGCGGCATGATTGACAAGCAGAGACGGCCGGCAGGTCGTTTCCGCTCGTCATCCTGCAGGGAGAAGCCGGGGATGCGATCGAGGGCAACGACGAAGACAGGTTCTGTCACCCGCTGGGTGAGTTCGTCCTCCGCTCTGATCGTGCTGTTCGCTGCCGTGATCTCAACCGGAAGCCTGGCCCTCGGTCCAGCCGCCTCCGCACTATCCGATGTTCCCGCTCAGGTCACACTCGACGGGGAGTGGGAGTTGGATCGCACGGAGCACGCCCCGTGCATCGTTGCCGTGCCTGACGTACTTCGTGGGACGATCCACATCGAGGCCGACTTCATCGCGGGAACCGTCAGCGGCACGTTCGTGGGGAGTGGCGCAGGCAGCTATACGGTTCCCGCGGCGTGCAAGCACGAGAGTCCCGATGAATACGACCTCACACACCTGGAGACCTGGACTGCGGGCATCCCACTCGCTCGAGCAACGTTCGAGGGGCCGCTGGACCGGGTCACCGGCACCTTCCACGTTGATGCCGTCGTCTACGCAGAAGGCGAGGGCGAGCGCTCCGCACCGGGAAGCATCTACAAGTGCGGTACGGAGACAACCACCCAAACGTGCAATCTCGGCGGCTTCGCCGGCGACCAGTCGGCAGAGGTGTATGGGACGATCACCGCCTCTGGGCTGAGCCTGGGCGGACTCGACTGGTACACGGACTACTGCGCCCTACTCACGTCCGGATCGATCGATTGGGGCCCACACTGCACGACGGTGGGAACATGGTCCACTGACGTCACAAGCGTCGTATGGCGGGAGAATCGAGTCCCCGAGGTCGGCGGGATCGTCGCGTCTCCCAGCGACCCGACGACCGACGATGCGGTTGTGTTCTCCGTCGATGCGACTGACCCGGACGACGACGACCTCACCTATGCGTGGTACATCGACGGTGTTCGCGAGGGGCCGTCTGCTCCTTCCGTGACGTGGGGCAAGCCGACGGCGGGGGACCATGTGATCAAAGTGACCGTCTCGGATGGCGGGGATACGACAGACGCATTCCTCGACATTCGCGTCGGCGAACACGTCGGCGCCGGCGACGACGACGACGACGGCGTTCCCGACGACGAGGATCTGTGTCCGACCGAGTGGGGCGCCGCTGACGACGGATGTCCGCCCTTTGCTGCAGTCATCGGCTGCGTTCCTTCCCAACCCGTGCCGGAGGAGGCCGTCGTGTGCACGGCCACTGTGACCGGACGGCACGTTGGCGAGACACTGGCCTTCGGTTGGTACCTCGACGGCGGCGGCGTTCAGTCCGGCCCGAGCGCTACGTGGACGTGGGGATCCTCAGAGGCAGGCACTCACGACGTCGGGGTGCAGGCCGTCGGAGAGGGCCGCTCCTCCGACGCTGACGTGACCATCGAGGTGGGCGGAGGTCTGGTGGATGAGGAGACGGCCGGTTTCCATATCGTGAGCGTTGGCTGCAATTCGGGTGTTTCGAGCGATGACGAGTTGCAGTGTTCGACGACGTTCGAGCGGGACCGGGAGGACATCGGTCCGCTTCTCGTGACCTGGCGGATCGAGTTCGCTCCGGCGGCTTCGGAGGTCACCGCGGGAAACAGTGCGACATGGGCCATTGCTCAGCCGGCGCCTGGTGATCACGTCGTGTTGTTGAACGTGACCGATCCCGCGACCGGCTACTCCGTAGGCCGCATGACGTCGGGGAACGTGACGCCGGGCAAGAACGCCATGGTGCCTCCTGCGGTCCAGGCCGGCGCGGCCGTAGCCTCGACCCTGACCGCCGCAGGCTGGCTGTGGCTCGAGTGGGCGCGCAGGAAGCGGGAGGGTTCGGGTGTGCCACCCGAACCGGTTGCTGATGAGGACCGGTACTGGGACGAGCGGAACCGTCTAGGGCGCGCCGCCGCTCTTCGGGAGCATCAGAGATTCGCCGACGAGCAATGGGGGAAATTCACCGAGGAGTGCCGCGAGCGGGCCGCCGCCGAACACGCCGCCGGTGAAGCAGAGAAGCGTGATCGTCAACTCCGCATGCTCAAGGCCGACCGTCTCGAAGACATCGCTCAGCGTGAGGGATACACCGACCTCGTTGGCTTCCTGGATCGCCAGCTCGAAGAGGGCGTGTTGCCGTCGTGGCGGCAACTTCAACAGATGCGCGACGGCATCGTGCGACGCGGCGGCGATCAGGCCGCCGTGGACCGGTACTTCGAGAAGTCGGACGTGCGGGTGTTCCTCGAAGGGTGCCACGACACGGTGGCCTGGGGAACGGGGAAGGTCGCAGGGGCAACGGTGGGGCAGACGGGCGGTCGGTTGGCGGAGTGGCTGGTCCGGAATCCTGAGGTGCCGATCCGCGTCGGCTTGGCAGGGTTGACGTTCGGAAAGTCCGAGCTGGCACTGCTCCCCGTCGATGCGTGGCGGGCGATGGATGCAGCCGCCGATCAGAAGATGGCAGAACAGAATCTCGAGCTCACCGGGTGGGAGGCCACCAAGGAGGTCATCAAGACCGGCGCCTGGCATGTCACCGGTGAGGTTGCAGGCGACGTGGTCTCGAAGTGGTGGACGGGT
>JAMBLK010000295.1 GCA_023336855.1 Actinomycetes bacterium | reverse complement strand
CGTGTGCTTCACCGTCGGACTCCGGCGGTGAAGACACTGACATCTCCGTTCCCGATACCCGTCTCTCGCCCATCGAGGAAGCTGTCGACGATCTGTTCGTTCGTATCGGAGATGAGGCCCAGGTCGAAGTTGTCCTCTACGAGGATGTCGTGTGGCGCGACGGGTCGCTCGGATGCCCCCAGCCAGGTATGGCGTACACCCAGGCTCTTGAGGACGGCTACCGGATAGAACTCACCGATGGCGAGATCGTGTACCACTACCACGGGGTGGCCAATGGTGCCCCATTCCTCTGCGAGGATCCGAGTGAGTTCGGCTCTGTGGAGTCGCAGGACGCAGCACCGGCCGAGACCTTCCCTACAGTGGCCCCAGGCAGCGACGGAGACGCCAACGTGACCGAGCAATCACCAACAATCGAACCCGGGGACTACGACCCGAACCTCGCAGATCTTGTTGCCCTTGCCTCTGTTGACCTGATGGCGCGTCTATCCGTAACTCTCGATGACATCGTGGTCGTCTCTGCCGAGAGTGTTGTGTGGCCAGACGGTTCGCTTGGTTGCCCGATCCCCGATATGAGGTACACACAGGTGCAGGTTGAAGGTGCCAAGATCGTGCTCACTGTCGATGGCAGCCTGTACAACTACCACAGCGGCGGCAATCGCGGTCCTTTCCTCTGTGTTCCCACCAAGGCCGCCCCTGGCACTCCAGGCCTTACCCTCCCCGGCAACCCGGGCCTCGACGAATAGGTGTGGATCTTTCTCCCTCAGCTTGCTGGGGGGAGATTGGCCGAGGTACGAGGTCCGGAGGGGCTTCCGAATAGATAACGCGAAGGAGGGGCGCCCGAGCGCCCCTCCTTCGCGTTTGTTGCTTCTAGTTGCTAGCGATTGTCCACGTCAACGAGCGTGTAACCCATGACACCTGAACCATCGCTGTGTGAGACAGCACCGAGGTGCCACTCACCGAGCGTTGCGCCGGTCCACGAGATATCGATCGTGCCGGTCTCGCCGACGGTTGCTGAAGCCGGAGCCGCATCGACGCTCAGGCTTCCACCTGGAGTCGCTGAAATGATCCAGCTGTACATGTCGTAGTCAGCGCTCGGGCCAGCGGTCTGCCAGCCATGAACGAATACGGACCACGTGCCGTCTGCAGGATTCGTGATCTCAATGGTCTCGTCTGTTCCACCGAGCGTGCTCGCCGCAACGAGCGAACCACTCGGGTCGTAGACGAAGACATCAAGGTCAATGGCCGAGTCTGCCACGGCCTCCGGTGGAATCCGTACCTTGAAGTAGGCTGCTCCGCTCAGCGCGAACTGGTGCTCGTTCGAGTAGCCGTCTGTCGGGTCGAAGCTCTGATCCGGATCCTGGAGGACGTTGTCCTGCGTAACCGTCGCGGCCTCAAGACCATGTCCTGCCGCCGTGTAGTCACCCGTGTAGCCGAAGCTGACATCGAACGACGTCGAACCAGTTTCACCGGTTTCCGAGAGCGTATCAGGTGCGCTGAAGAGCGATGCCTTGACTGCGATCGGGCTGTACACCGAGTAGTTACCTGTCTTGTCGTTCCAGGTAAGGGAGCCATACTCCCACGATCCGATAGTAGCCGACACGTTTGTGACGGTTACCTCGAATGTGGCGCTCTGGCCAGACTTGAGCTTGAACGAACTCGGTGAGACAGACACTTCGTATCCAGCAGGTGCGTCTACATCTGCCGTATAGGTCCGCCAACCGTTGTCATCTGCAACGCTCGTCACGGTTCTTGTCACCGTCGCGCTACCCGGAACACTGGCGATGCCGATGGATGGGTAGTTTAGGTTCGCAACCGTCGTTGGAACACCTATCGAATCGAGGAACCCACATGTTCCGCCGCCGAGCACGGATGGATCAGCTTCACACAGGAACCCGAGGTAGTCAAAGAACCCAGCGTCGTAGGTAAGGCCAGGCTGGAATGCCGAGCCCTTGTGGACCCGCTCACCTGGAGCGATGTGACCAGCACCCATGTCGAATGGGTCGGCAGCTGTCGTACCGTCCTCCTTGAACACATCTTGGCGGGATGTGGTCATGAGTGCCGACTTTGCCATTGCTGCCGACCAGTCAGGATGCGCCTGCTTGATCAGAGCAAATACGCCTGCGACGTGTGGGCTCGACATCGATGTACCGCTGATGGACTGGAACAGCTCACCGGACACGGCACCAGGCTCAGGCACAGGTGTCATACCAGCGAGAATGTTCACGCCGGGGGCAGTGACATCTGGCTTGATGATGCTCTGTGACACGGGGTTCGGGCCTCGTGATGAGAACGCTGCCATGACCGATCCCTGCGCTGGAGCGAAAACGCCTGCAGTGATCGTCGCTGTTGCGTCTGCGCCTTCAGCGGTGATGTACGCCTTTACAGCGACACCATCAGTGTTGTTGATATGCACAGCAGGTACGAAGTGCGTATCGGTCACCTGGCTCTGTCCGTCGTCGGCGTTGTACAGGATCATTCCTGCGCCACCTGCGATGGCAACAGCTTCGCCCTTTGCAATACGGGCGATAGCGCCACGCTTACACAACACAATATTGCCTGCGACAACACTGGAATCAAGTGCACCCGGGTTACAGAGTTCGTCGCCTGCATCGGCCGCATCGACGAGTGTCAGCTCTTCGGTCCCAGCGGTCACCGAAGCACCGAAGTACTCAGATCCGTCGCCGAGGATTGCACTTCCTTCGAACGTCCGTGCTTGCGTGCTTGCGCCGACTGATGTCAGCCACGGCACGGAAGCTGGCCCGCCAACGGTCAACGGTCCAGGACCGCTGTTGCCGTTTGAGGTTGCTACGAATACGCCAGCATCTGCTGCAAATAGGAACGCAATGTCATCAACGCCCGTGAGGCTTGCACCGCCACCGATCGAGTAGTTGATCACGTCAACACCGTCAGCGACTGCCTGGTCGATCGACGCCGCAAGGTCAGAGGAGAATCCACCGCCGGAGCCGAGTCCCTTGTATACGACGATGTGCGCTCGTGGTGCGATACCGGTGATCACGCCGCGGTCAACACCAAGAATGGATGCGCTGACATCAGCGTTCCCGCCTGAGGTCGATGCAGTGTGTGTTCCGTGCCCATTGTCGTCACGCGCCGAGTCGAACTCTGTCGCGTTCGCACCGATGAAGAATCGATACGTCGCAAGCATCTGACGCGCCCCGATGAGTTTGTTGTTGCACTCGAAGTCAGCATCATCTGGGTTGTGAGCTGAGTTTCCAAAGTCACATTCGCCGACTGTGACTGGCGGTGCGTTGTACGAACCATCATCAGCGAAGGAAGGATGCTCAGGCCAGATACCTGTGTCGATGATGCCGATCACGACGCCTTCACCCGTGTATCCGGTCTGCCATGCACCAGCTTCATCTGTGAGGCCGAGAAAGGCTGGACTGGAATCCGTCGTTACCTGACGGAGTTCATCTGGCATGACGAACGCAACGTCCTTCTGTGTGGCTACGTTCTGTGCTTCCTCGAATGACATGAAGGCCGAAAACCCGTTCACGGCATTGACATAGTCGTTAATTTTCGCCGATGTATCCACGCCAGCTGCATCGAGCGTGTCCTCGTGGTTCTTCACGAGACCTTTTGCTTTTGCTTTTGCTGGCTTCGAGTTCAACTCGTCCTGATCGAAATCGGCGAGCAAGGGATCGATGCTCATCACAACGATATAGCTACCAGAGGGACTCCGTTCGACTTCGCTTCGCTGTGATGCGAGGTCAAGCCCCGCCTCTGTTTCTGCTGCTCCTGCTGCACCTAGTGGTGCGAGCACTGCGATCGCCAAAGCGAACACGGAGAGCAATGTGAGAATTGATCGTCTCATATCTCCCTTTCGGTCTTGAT
>JAMBLK010000294.1 GCA_023336855.1 Actinomycetes bacterium | reverse complement strand
CTCCAACCCGACGATGCCTTCGACATCCGCCTCATGCCGCACCCCACGGCAGCACGGGAACTCGTGCGGTAACCGAACACGGTCGACGATTCGCTGCGTCGACCCGCCAGCGTCACGGACCGGGTCCGCGCGATCGCAGCCGCGCTGTGTCAGCCTTCAGGGGTGCAGAGCGCGTCGAGAGGCACGATCGTTCCGGAGATGACCTTGTCGTCCCAGTCGATCTGTTGTGATCGCGTCACGGTCATCCCGGCCACTTCGATCGTCAGGTCGAAGGTTCCGGGAGAGAAGAACAGGGTCAGCTCGACCTCGCCGCCGCTCAACTCGAGGTACGCCGTGCCGTACAGCACGGTCTGTCCTTCACCGGTCGCCTCGGGCATCGTCAGGGTGATCTCGGTGAGTCCGGCGAAGTCTCCGACGCCCGGGTCGCCGAAGATCTCGAGTGGGATCTCACCGTAGAGAGTCATCAAGGCACCGTCCGACTCGAGCGTTCCCGACGCCGTGATCCTCCCGGCCCACTGCTTGTAACCGCACGTCGTGAGATGCACCTCGAGTGTGCCGTCCCAACCTTCGAGCGGGATCGCCTCGCTGAATACCGCTCCTTCGCACTCGGGGACCTCTTCACCGAGGAGTCGCCGCTCCTGTACGTCGATCCATGCGGCAGCCTCGCCGGTGAGTGTGGGGTCCTGGACGAGCACCTGCACCCTCGCAAGCGCTTCGAAATAGATGCGCACGACCGCCGGATCGGTCGTGCACGGCGTGAACAGTTCCCCGGCGTCGGCCAGCTTCCCCTCCAGGATCTCCTCGACCCTCGCCAACACCTCGTCTGCGAGTTCGTCGAGCCCGAGGAGCTGCGCCCCGGCCACGACGGAGAGCAGCTCCGCCGGATCGTGGGCAGCGTTCTTGACGATCTCGGCGTACCCCGCGAACACGTCACGAGCCGCGTCGATCAAGCCGTCTGCCGTCGCCACGTTGCCGAGCTCCTGAGCAAGAGCTGCCGTGTTCAGGAGATCGCGGACCAGCTGCTGGAGCTCACCGGGACTCAAGACGTCGAGGTCGGTGCCGTCGCCCGTACCGGCTCCGGTCACGATGTCGATGATTTCGTCGATCGGCACGTCGGAGATCGACTCCACGTCGAGTTCACCGAGGGCTGCGATGAGCTCCGGAGTCGGATCGAGACCGCAGAGCCATTGGGCGTCAGTCAGCGACTCACCAACGGCCGCCGCACCATCGGTACCGAGCGGACCCACCGTCCAATAGCCCTCCGTCTGGAAGTCGAACGGCACGGGAAGCCCTGAGAGATCACCCTCGTCGAGCAGTCCGATCTCGACCAGATAGCCATGCTGGTCCGGCACGGAGTCGCACAGGTCGCCCCAGCCTCCAACGCCGCCGTCACCGCTCGATGGTGTCGCCGGAGCCAGTACGCCGTCGAAAGCGACGGTTGTATCCGAACCCGCCGGGCCCGCCGGCGGGCCGGCGTCGGCTCCGTCGAGATCACCCCCATCGTCGACACCGCCCACACCACCGCAGGCCGCCGCGGTCAGGGCCACCGCGACGAGCCAGACACCGTACCGGGCGATGCCGACGTGCTTCACGATCCCTCCCGGAGGCGACGCGGACTCACCGACGAATCCCGGTCATCGGATGGGCTCCGGCGGGTGAGGAATTCCCCTGTGGCGGCCCCTCGCACGATCGTCGCGATCACCGGGACGCCCATGCTCAGCCCTTGGCATCCCACGACAGCGTGACCACCGTGGCATAGGTGATGTTGCCGGCGTCGTCGTTGGAGATCGCTTCGACAGACATGCTGACACCCGCCGAGACGTCGTCGCGTTCACCCATCATGAGGGCGAACTTGCTCGTGTCGTCCTCGAGTTCGGTCGTGTCGACGGTGAATCCCTCGCTCTCCATCCACGACTCGTACATCTCTTTCACAGCGTCGAAGTCGTCGGCCGGAATCTCTATGACGACCGAGTAGGAAGTACCGTTGTCATCCTCGAACGTCATCGAGACACCGAGTTCATATTCGTCGGGGACCGGGAACGGGAAGCCGTCCGGAAGTTCTTCTGCGAAACTCGCCGACCCGCTGCCGTCCTCGCTCTCGAATGACACCGACACGCCGTCGTCGTCGGTGGAGATGTCGACGCCGTCTCCCGACGCCTGTTCGACGACCTGCTCCACGATCGAGTTGGCTGCGTCGTCCGCCCCACCACAGGCTGCGAGGGTGAGCGAAAACGCCACGATCAAAGTGATTCTCTTCATCCCGTCACTCCGTTTCCTCGTCGGGGACTCTTCCGCTGCTGAGCGATCCACGGTCGGTGGAGTCGCTTCACCAGGTGGTCGCGAGTATGCGGGGTCGCTCCAAAGCATTGCCAAAGGCGTTGCCAAAGTGAACGACGGGAGGAACGGCGCGATCGCAACCCCCCCTGTGAGTGTTGCGGTACGCTCTCCTCGCGGAAGGAGGGCGATGGCCGGGGATATCGAATTTCTCATGCTCGGACCGATCGACGTCGTAGTCGGGGATACGAGCGTGGTCCCCACCAGTTCGCGCCAGCGCGACCTTCTCGCGTTG
>JAMBLK010000293.1 GCA_023336855.1 Actinomycetes bacterium | reverse complement strand
GATCCCGGCGTCTTCGAGGTGATGGGAGAGTTCGTAGACCGCGGTGAGCGGTGCTCGCAGCTCGTCCGTGAAGCGGGCGAAAAGGCGGTTGAGCCTCTGCCCCGATTCTCGCTCGCTCTGGAGATCCGCTTCGAGAACGGCGATTCGACGGGTGACCCTGCGACGTTCGATGACGCTGGTCACGATTGCGACCGTCGGGACGAGGAACCCGAGCACCACGATGGAGGCGATGTGGGCAGTACCCGAGGTGATGAGAGCGGTCACGACGAGAGACACAGTCGATGCCAACAGGACGAGTCCTGCTGTCACGGGCCGATCCCGCTCCTTGGGGGTGTTGTTGCGTTCCATAATCAGTTCATCCTCTATGTATGGAATCGGCTGAACAGGGGGCGGAACTTGAAGGCGGTTGTGGAATGAGACCGAAGGACTAGTCACCTGCTGATCGGTGACGGCGGAGTTTCGGACCCGGCGGGACTATCGCCAGATCTCGCCGAAATCGATGGACTGAAGCCAGTACGTGCCGGGTTGACCGGAGCGGCTGCGATACCACGTGACCTCGGTGTCGCCGGTGTGGCGTGCCGACACCATCGGCCGCGGATACCACGTGCCGTTGCCGTGCGATGCATTGGAGAGGACCGCGAAGCGAAGACCTGCCGTGACACCGATGGCACCGTTTGAGCGGGCTTCCGGTCCGAGCAGCGCATCGACCGTGGTCGTCCCGGTCGTGTCGTTGCGTGGTATCGAGAGATCGGGCATGAATCGGTAGTCGACGTGGAGCCGGGGGTGTGTGTGAACGTAGACGTCGGCGTTGCGTGAGCCGCTGTAGTGCGCTCCCACGGCGACTCGATTCTCAGTTGCATTCTGGTGGACGCCGTTTCCGAGCGTAAATATCTGACCCTCCCACCCGTTCCCGAGGCCCCTCTCCCACGTGTTGCCGTACGCGAGCACAAAAGTGTTGTCCCTCTCGACCGCTGAAATCCCTTCTGTCGTGTACTCACTGGGTGAGTCCGCCCCATTGCCGCCGTTGGAGCCGTCGACAACGACACGCTGGATCGTCCACTCCGATCCCCACTCGACGGCGTAGACCGTGAATGTCGTATCTCCGGCGAGGTTGCTGCTGTCCTTGCTGCGGCGAAGGAGGTTGATCGTGTTGGATCCGGTCGGCCATACGCGGGACCAGGCAGATGGATGCTCTTTCGAGTTGTCGGCGGTTGTCTCGACGCCACCGCCGTAGATGCCGCCGTACAAACCGACCTGATTGATGTCGGTCCAGGCGCCGATAGTCGCTGACGCGGAGGTCGTTGTCCCTGTCATGGTGACGGACTCGATACCCACGAGGTGGAATCCTGCTGTGCCCGTGCTGTCGAGGCTCTCGACGACGGTGACCTGACCCTGCCACGATGCCTGGGACCCCTGTGGTCCGTCGGTCGTCTGGCGGTGGAGTTGCAGTACGTTTGCGTTGGTCGTGGCGGAGAAATTCCCGAAGGGGTCTCCGGCGACCCGGGCGTAGTCGGATGACGGATAGCCGCCGCCTGAAGACACGTTGCTGTCCCACGCTCCGCCGCGCAGGATCACGAAGTAGTCGCTTGACAGGTTCTGCTGGAGTCGCAGGTTGTAGGTCGTGCCCGTGAAGACGTTCTCGCTGACCTGGTAGGTCGTGACGCGTATGGGTTGTCGGGTTCTGAACGTGTTGCCGTCGTTGCTTGTGGCGTCGGTGAACGATGCTCGTACCGTCGGGATGACTGACAGGAGCATCAGGAGAGCCCCGACGACCGCGACGGTGATGACTGTCTTCATACCGAGTCCGAAACGAGTTCGGGTTCGACCACTGCTTCATCGTCTTGCCACGGATCGCAGTCGATTCTTGTGGCGCATCGCGCGGCCGAGACGCCGACGCCCGTCGCTGCAATGGCAATGATGAGGAAGAGCCACTGGCCCTCGGCGAGCCACACTCTGAGAAGGCCCACGTATGGGACGACCCAGCGGCCGACCCCTCTGACGTTCTCCGGGGGCACCGGGGTGACGTCGTTGATTCCGTTTGCGTCACCCTTTGTGATGTAGTCGCCGTTGGCGTCGACACCGACGATGCGGTGCGTGACGAGATCACCCTTGACGGGATCCTCGAACACGACGATGGTGCCTTCCGAGATAGGTGCGTCACCTTGACTGACGGCGATCACGACATCGCCGGTATGGAGTCTTGGCATCATCGATCCCGAGGTGATCGCGGCCGACGTGACGCCGGGTATCACGATCGGGAGAACGGAGACGACGGCCAACGTCCCGAAGACCAGGAGTGCAACGAGACCGACGAGGCCAAGGTAGAACCGGCCTTCCTCAGTCCTCTTCGTCCCGGCGCGACCGCTCCCAGG
>JAMBLK010000292.1 GCA_023336855.1 Actinomycetes bacterium | reverse complement strand
CTAGGTCTCGTTGCCCGCCGCGTGTGGGCAAAGAAGGGGATCCTCGTCGGATCCCTGCTTGGGGCGACACTGGTGATCGCCCTTCTTGTGGTTGTGCCTCTCTATGAATCGTCCGTGCAGGCCGTCGACCTGCGTTTCAGTGTTCGGAGCGCCGTCGCCGACGAGGTCGACATGACCGCCTTCTCGACGATGAACGACTACTCGAGATCGCTTGGCACCTCGAACCGGGCGATCGTCACCGAGGCGCACGAACAGTGGGTGATCCCGTGGTTCCCAACCATCGAGGAGAGGACTCAAACGAGGGAGTACTCGGTCATCCCTACAGGTGAGGGGACTGATGGCGACTGGTTCGCTCAGGCCGAGGTGTGGCAGGAGACGATCGCTGCGCTTGAAGACGACGGCATCCCGGAAGAAGAATGGCCCGCGCCCCCCTATCCCCGACCGCCCAGAGAAGCGACCCAGGTCCGGTTCTTCACGACACCCGATCTCGACACTCGGCTGACGGTCTTCCGGGGGGTCTTCCCTCCCCCGCTGCTCGGACTACCCATTCCCGAGGATGCACCGCTCCGAATTGCGATTGGCGAACGGGTCGCCGAATCGACGGGCACCGATGTGGGCGACCGATTCTTCCTCCGGCCCTTCAGCGGTCTGCCCGGGGTGTTCGAGTACGTCGAAGTAGCAGCCATCGTTGTCCCCGTTGATCCGGATGCAACGATCTGGGGTATCGATGACCCCGCCGCGATGGTCTATCTCGACCAGGCCACGTTCGACGTCTGGATGGGACAGATCCCCCTGGACCCGGGCGAGGATCTCACGAGCGATGGGACCGATCCGTGGAACCGGACCGTTCGCGGCTTCGCCGGCCCCACCGCAACTCAGCGATGGCGGGTGCCGCTGGCCGTCGAAACGGTGACGCTCGAGGATCTTGACGAGATCCAGAGCCGGATCAACCAGTTCAAAGCGGAGGTGGCGAAGGAGGCGGGAGGGACGATCCCGACGAGCACGTTCCTGCCACTCCTCATCGACGAGTTCTCCACACGATCCGTAGTGATCGGAGGGCCGATCCTTGCGATGCTCGCCCTCGTCGTCGGTGGCGCCATCTACTTCCTCGTGTACACGTCGGCCCTGACCGTTGAACGGGAAGGAGCCGACCTGGCGCTGCTCAAGAGCCGCGGTGCCTCTACCTGGCAGACCGTCGGGATCCACCTCGGTCAATCACTGTTCGTAGCGGCTGCTGCGGCTGCGGCCGCTCCATTCGTGGCCAGATTCCTGGTCGGCGTCACGGGTCGAGTACCACCGCTATCGGATCTCACCGGTGGTGAGCCGCTGGATGTCACCCAGGTGAGTCCGGTGACGGGCTGGCTTCTCGCCGGCGCCGCCATCACCTTCCTGGCGATGGGAGTGGCGATCGTCCCGTATCTGCGACGCGGGGTTCTCGAACTCCGGTCGCTCGCAGCACGACCCGGAACGAAATCGGTCTGGCAGCGGTACAACCTCGACCTGTTCGCCATCGCCTTGTCGCTCGTCGTGCTCTTCCAGTTGAGCCAGCGCGGGTTCGTCAACACCACCGGAGACGAGGCCACGCTCGATCCCCTCGCGATTGTGTTCCCGCTACTTCTCCTGTTCAGTGGTGCCCTCATTCTCCTGCGGATCTTCCCGTTGCTGCTCAGAGTTGTCGGGTGGGCGATGACGAAGTCGAGGTCGCTCTCGCTGTCGCTTCCGGGGTGGCATTTGGGGAGGAATCCCATTCCCTACGGACGCCTGGCCCTACTCGTATGGCTCACCACCGGTCTCGGTGCGTTCGCCCTCACCTACGCAGCCACACTGGAGCAGTCGTTTGTCGATCGTGCCGAGTTCGCCGCGGGTGCCGACGTTCGGGTCGTCGCCGATCAGGCCGGGTATCTCGACGATCCGGAAGGGGCGATTGGCTCTCCGGTTCTCCGCACCGACGGGGCTCCTCGACAGAGTGGGCGCCGAGCTGAGGTGTTGGCCATCGAGCCGGCCTCGTTCTCCGAGGTCGTGACATGGCGCTCCGACTTCGGTGCGGACGACCCTGCCGACCTGTTCGCCCTGCTCCGCCCCGACGGCACAGCACCGGACGTTGGCGTGGAGTTGCCGCCCGGATCGACGAAGTTGCAGGTCGACGCCGTGGTTGTCCCGATGAGCCTGGCGGCTCAAGCCGAGGGAGGATCCGCCGGGAACAACTACCGGCTTCTGGTCAAGGTCATCGATGCGAAGACGCGGGTCTGGACGATGGTGTCCGACATTGAGATCACGCCTGATGGATGGCGAACCGTCTCGGTCGATCTCACCGTCGGAGAGAACGACTTCCCGACGCCGCCCCTGCCTCCGCTCTCCCTGCACACGATGTGGATCGAACGGTCGGCGGCCGGCGGACTCGCCGTCGACGGCGACTCCGTGCTCATGGACGACCTGATCGTTATCGCCGACGGTGAGCAAACGATCCTCGATCTCGAGGAGATGTCGCCCCTCAACGATCTGACCATCCGGAGGAACGTGGATGGCGATGCTGCCCTCGAGGCGAGGTACCGGTTGCTTCCCGAGGGTTTGGAGGAACCAACTGAGGAGGAATTGAGGCGTTCGCCCCTGTATCGAGATGGTGACGTATCGATGTGGACCGTGCCGCAGCGATCGCGTGCCAGCACCAATGTTCCCGAGTTCAGGCGCATCCCCGACGACATCTTCGTATTGCTCGATCACGAGGCTGCAGCGATCGCGAGTCTCGACGTCGGGGCGACGTCGTCGTACTCGATCGGGTCGGATGTGATGACCGGAACACTCGTCGGTTTCGTCGAGGCAGTCCCAACGATGACCGACGGCAGGAAGCAGGGAGCGATGGTCGTCGATCTGGACGCCATCAACGCGTGGACCAACGGAGCAGCAACCTGGAGTCTCGTTGGCGGACTCTCGCGTCCGAAAGCGCCGCAGGAGCTGTGGTTGGAGACCGACAACGTCGATACGACGGTCCGGCGCGTCACCGCCCAACTCGGTGAGGAGCCCGACGAACTGTGGACTATTCGCGGTGTTGCCGCCTCGTTCTCGAGCCGCCCCGTTCAAGTCGGTCTCGTCGCGATTCTCTTCGTCGGTGCAGCCGTCGCCGTCGTTCTCGCTCTCGCGGGCGTGACCGGGTACGTGCTTCTTGCAGTTACCCGTCGTGCGAAGGAGATGGGAGTACTCCGGGCAGTCGGATTCGGACGACGAGGCGTGGCGACGACGTTCGCCGTGGAGCAACTCGTTGTCGTCGGTCTCGGAGCCATCATCGGCGTGCTCGGCGGGATAGCGCTCGTTGTCGTCATGCTCCCGTTCCTCCAACTGGGAGAGACTGCCGAAGAGATCGTCCCGTCGATCCTTGTCGACATCCCGATTGGCGGGCTTGCCGCTTTCTCTTCGGTGCTCGGGCTGATGCTCATCGTGTCGGTGGTGTGGGCCACCAGACGGGTCTCGGCGGGGAAGATGAGCGAAGTACTTCGGGAGGTGGATCGCTGATGCCTCCCGTGATCCACACCGAGAACCTCATCAAGATCCACAAGCAGGGCAATCTCGAAGTGGTCGCGCTCCAGGGCCTTGATTTCACCATGAACGAAGGTGAATTCATCTCGGTGGTCGGCAAGTCGGGTTCGGGGAAGTCGACCCTGCTCACGATCCTTGCCGGATTCGATCGGCCGTCTGCAGGGAAGGTGATGGTGGCGGAGCGGGACCTTACCGACATGTCACTGAAGGACCTGACACGCTTCTACCGTCGCGATGTCGGGTTCGTCTGGCAGGATTTCACTCGCAACCTCGTTCCGTATCTGAAGGCCAGGGCGAACGTCGAACTGCCGATGTTGCTCGCCGGTGTCGGCGGTCGGAAACGGAAGAAGCGCGCCCTCGCCCTGCTCGACGCGGTCGGTCTGCGGAACAGCGCGTACTCCGAAGTACAGACCATGTCGGGAGGGGAGCAGCAGCGCCTTGCCCTCTGCGTGGCGCTTGCTCTCGGGCCGAAACTCCTGCTTGCAGATGAGCCGACCGGCGAACTCGACACCGAGACAAGCCTCGAGATCTACGAGCTTCTCCGGGGGCTGTCTCATCAGGGCGGATTGAGCGTGCTCGTGGTCACCCATGACGTTGCATTGGCTCAGCGGACGGACCGGATCGTGCGTATCGCCGACGGGCGGATCGCTACTCAGGGACGGATGGGCCAGGAGGAACTGGTCGCGATCGACCAGCGCGGCATGGTGCAACTCCCCAGGGACATGTTGATCGAATCCGGTATCGGCGATCACGTGCGTGTCAAGCTGATCGATGACGGGATCCTTCTGCAACCCGAGGAGGATTCGAAATGAGTCTCGAACTACGCAATGTCTCGAAGAAGTACTCGAACGGTGCGCTCGGGGCTGTCGACGTCGACCTCGTCGTCGAGAGGGGATCGTTCGTGGCGCTCTTCGGTCCGTCGGGCTCTGGCAAGACGTCGCAACTCCACATGATCGGCCTCCTCCAGCGACCGGATTCTGGTGAGGTGATGATCGACGGCGATCGCGTCGACCAGATCAGCGAGCACGACGCCGCAGTGATCAGGCGGACGAAGCTCGGGTTCGTCTTCCAGTCCGCCAGCCTCCTGAACCTCCTCTCCGCATACGAGAACGTCGACGTGTCGTTGCGACTCCTCGGCATCCGTGGGAAGAAGGCCAAGACTGCGGTGATGTCGGCCCTCGAAGCCGTTGAGATGGAGGCCCGTGCAGACCACCGGCCGGACGAGATGTCAGGTGGTGAGCAACAACGGATTGCGATCGCCCGCGCCCTTGTTCACGAGCCCGGCTACGTCCTTGCCGATGAGCCGACGGGCGAACTGGACACGGCGACGGGGGCTTCGATCCTCGGGATGTTCCGACAGATCGCAGACGCTGGGACCACGGTCGTGATCGCCACGCACGACCCCGCGGCTCTCGGATACGTTGACGAGGCGTACTTCGTGGAATCCGGGCGTCTCCACAAGCCACGGCGGGACGAACTGAGTCTCTGGCTCACCGAGGGCACGGCGTTCAACGGTCGGTAGATGGCCGTCGAGGGTCCGGCGTGCCTAGTCGCTCTTCGTGACGCAGAACTCGTTGCCTTCCGGATCGGCACAGACCGTCCAGTGGAACCCTGCAATGTCGTGATCGTGGAGACGTACTCCGCCGAGTTCCTCGATGTGCGAGATCAGTGCCTCGGGATCGGCCGTGCTCAGATCGAGATGGAGGCGGTTCTTCGCCGCCTTCTTCTCGGAGACCTGCTGGAAGGCCAATGCAGGCCCGCCTCGTGAGATGCGGGTCATCCACACGTAGCCGGGGAAGCGGTTCTTCTCCTTGACCTCGAGAATTGCTCCCCAGAACGACACCATCCCATCGAGGTCGTTGCAGTCGAGCATGATCGACGCCACTCGCGCCACTGCCGGTCTAGCCATCGTCTCTCCCTTGGAAATCTCTGTGCATCCGGCTCGCCGTGGGGCCGTTCTGTCCCTGGTACTTGGATCCGAGTGACGCCGAACCGTAGGGGTGCTCGGCCGCCGTGGTCATCTGGTAGAAGCTGATCTGACCGATCTTCATCTCGGGGTAGATAGCGATGGGGAGATTCGCGACGTTCGAGAGCTCCAGGGTCACCTGCCCGCTGAATCCGGGGTCAACGAATCCCGCGGTCGAGTGGATGAGAAGGCCGAGTCGACCGAGCGACGACTTGCCTTCGAGGCGAGCGACGACGTCGTCTCCGAGGCGGATCGTCTCGAGGGTGGTGCCGAGCACGAACTCGCCGGGATGGAGGATGAACGGTTGGTCCGCACTCGCTTCGACCTCGCTCGTGAGGTCGGATTGCACTGCCTTCGGGTCGATCAGCGGGTACCGGTGGTTCTCGAAGACACGGAACCGCTTGTCACAGCGAACGTCGACGCTCGATGGCTGCACGAGGGCGCGATCGAACGGATCGATGGACACGCGACCGCTCTCGATGGCTTCGATGATCGTTCGATCGGAGAAGATCATGTGCGGTGATGCTAGTTGGAGTCGGTGTGCAGCTACCAAATGCACATCTCGGACGGTTGTTCCCGTTATCTCGTTCTCGAATCGATGAATCGCAGCCAGTTTCGTAACTCGATTTCCCGGATCTCCGGGTTGATGATGTCGTCACCGACGTTGAGTTCTCTTCTCAGCTCAGCCGAATCCGGACTGGCTGCAAGCTCCATCATCTTGGCTGCGTACGCCGCGACGGCCGCTTCGTCGGGGAAGTGACCTTCCTTCACCAGCGCCGGGCCTCTCGCTGCGATGAGGCGTCCCATCTCGTGCAGGTTGTACTCGGGGTGGTACTGCGTGCTCCAGAACGCGGCGTCCCCGTCTTCGATGACGGCGGCCTGGATGTGCGTGTGCTCGTTGGTGGCGAGCAGCGGCGTGCCGTCGGGAAGGCGGGTGACTTCGTCGAGATGCATGATGAAGCCGTCGAACGTCTTTGGTTTGCCGTCCAGCATGGGAGACGTCCGGGCAGCACCGGTCAATTCGATGTTGCGAGCGATGCCCCATTCGCGGCCGGCTGGGTTCACAGCGACCTCGCCGCCGCCCACGAGCGATGCCAGCTGAATGCCCCAGCAACTCCCCCAACTGGCAGCTCCCGACTGCATCAGAGCTCCGGCGAAGAAGATCTGCATGGCGACGCGAGGGTCTTCGGTGTGATAGACGGTGAGGTCCGATCCCGTCCAGATGTACCCGTCGAAGTCCTCGATGGTGGTGCCATCCGGAAGAGAGAAGTCGGGGTCGGCGACGTAGACGATCTCGGTGGTCGCGTTGGGAGCTTCCCTTCTCAGGAAGTCCTTGAACATTTCGTGGGGGTGGCCCACGTCGGATCGGTCGAAGTTGTCGCGGCTTGCGGCCGGGTAGCAGTTGACGATGCAGAACCGGTGCGGGGCCAGGGTCGTGGGGGAAGACGTCATCGTGCTCCTCGCTGCGGGAAGTCGGTGATGAGACCGGTGATTCCGATCTCGACGAGCCGAGAGATGGTTTCGTGATCGTTGACAGTGTAGGGATTGAGCTTCGTCCCCAAGGCGAGTCGCGCCTTGAGCTGTTCGATCGTCAGGCGCGTGATCCGTGGGTTGAAGGTGTCGAAGAACGGGTCGGTGAAGTCGATCGGATCTTCGGGGAAGAGGCCCAGGATCGCCTGGACCTCGAAGTCGGGTGCACACTCCTTCACAGTCTTCAGCCATTCGTGTTGAGCGGAGGAGAACAGGAGATGATCGGGTCCGATTCCCACGTCGTCTGCGAGTGAGAGGACCGCACTTACGACGTCGACGGAGTCCTTTGGGGCCGGCTGGGCCTTGAGTTCGAGGTTGACGAACCAGTCCAGTTCGAGCGTCAGCTCGAAGGCTTCGCGAAGCGTTGGGACCTGCGTGCCCTGGTACGTCGCCAACTCCGCGGATCCGACGTTGCCGGCAGCGATCTGTCCGAACGGATCGTCGCTCTCGAACCAAGAGCCGGCATCCAGTGTTCGGATCTCGTCCAGCGTGTACGTGGAGAAAGGCGACGGGACGCGGTCGGGAAACACGGTGGCGACGTTGGTCGTCCGCATCATCGCGTCGTCGTGCATCAGGACCAGTTGATCGTCTGCGGTGACGGCGACGTCCGTCTCCCACATGTCGGCGCCGACCGCGAAGGCCTTCCGAGCAGCGGCGAGGGTGTTCTCCGGGGCGAGACTCCGGGCGCCCCTGTGAGCGATGATGGTGGCCATACGACAGTATCGGCGTTGCCCATTCACTATGGCACCGGGGTCGCGACTTCCGGTGATCGCTGTATTGCTTCTGGCGGAGGTAGGAGTCAGATATCGAGGGGTGACTCGTCGTGGGCGAGGGAGCGGGTCAGTGCCTCGGTTCGTTGAGTCATGCCGAGATTTTCCGTGTCTGGCCATTGGTCGATCTCGTCGCGTGCGAAGTCGATCCATCGTTCGATGCTCTTGAACATCTCGATTTGGAAGGTAGCGAAGAGCACGGAGAGGTGCGTGCGCTCGGGGAAGGGATGTCCACCGTTGAGGTAGGTGCCCATGAGTTCAACGATCGATTCGTGGTGTTCACCGATGTCGGATTGAAGCTCGTCGAGGACACGGTGGAGGTCTTCGGTTGATCCGTGGTCGGCGAACAACAACCGCAGGAGGGCTTCGACTTCCATGTGCGGCGGTTGGGTTCTGGTTCCCGTCCATTCGCTGAGCGCGTCTCGACCCGTATCGGTGATCTCGTAGACGTTGCGTGTGCGATTGCCCGTTTGCTCCTTGTGGGTAGTGGCGTAGCCGAGTTCGACGAGCTTCTTCGGTTCGGAGTACAAGAGGCGTTCGGACTTTGGCCAGGCGTAGCGGAGACTTCGTTGGGCCTGGTGTGTGAGTTCGTAGCCGGTCCACGGTTTCAGGTCGAGGATGGCAAGGATCGCGTACGACGATGTGGTCATTCTCGGTGGCATGCCCTTGACTTTACTGCAGAGTTTAGTATATTGATACTGCAAGATGCAGTAGTAGGTGTGGAGACACGGTTGAGTCTGCCGGGTCCGTCTGGGATTGCATCGGAAGCAGGGCGACGCTACGGGGAGGACATCATGTACCCAATCGAACGAACCGACTTCATCAATGCCTACATCGGCGCCATCTCGGATGAGATGAAGAACGCAAGGATTAGCAGGCCGAAACGACACAACGGGACCGGGTCTCTCGATCGCTTCTCCAACGCTATCGCCAGACTCCTGAGAGCGAAACCAGACAAGGGTTGGGTCGCACAAGGCCCACCAGCCACCGCCTGATGTCTTCGATCGAGATGGCCCCAAGGTAGGCCTTGATACTGCCGGTTCCGCCTGGAACCTGCATCGAGCAAACGGCGACAAGCCGACTCCTGTAGAAACCACGAGAAGGAGATAGGGAAGATGAAGAGCAACGTCGAAGAACTACCGATCGCCCACGAGGCTCTCGGAGAGATGATCCGAGGCCTGGACTGGGGCGGGATGACCAGCGCGTACATGCAATACCCAACCGGTCTCGACTTCTGCCCTCTGCTCGAGGGTCTCGAGCGGGACCACTGCCAGTGCCCACACTGGGGGTACGTCATCGAGGGCAGCATCCGCGTGAACTACGAGGACGGCACCCAAGAGGTCGTCGGTGCAGGCGAGATCTACTACTGGCCCTCCGGCCACACCGTTGTGGTCGAAGAAGCGGTCAGGATGGTCGAGTTCAGCCCCCACGACCAGATGTCGGAAGTGCTCGCCCACGTCGTTGGCAAGCTGTAGGAGAGAGTCCGAACAGGGTTTGGAGTCGCGACCCTCGGATGGCCCGACGACAACGGTCTGGCCATCTGAGAGGTAGTGGGACCCTTACTCTGATCGATTGGGAGGACGCCATGGAGATCGCAGAGCACATCAGAGCCGTTGGACGGGAAGCGAATCTCCTCGCGGTTGCCGCGCGGCAGGGCGGCCTCAACGCAGATGTTCCGACATGCCCAGGGTGGGAGATGCGAGAACTGCTGCGTCACCTGAGCATGATTCACTTGTGGGCTGCGGGTCACGTTTCCCAACTCCACGACGGATCCTGGGGAGACGATCTCGCTGAACTCACCGAGTTCTGGCCGGATCTGGCCGCCTTCTGGCCCGACGACGAGAAACTGATCGACTGGTACCTCGAGACAAACGCCAACCTCGTCCATGAACTCGAGTCGGCGCCGCTCAATGTGGAATCGTGGACGTTCCTCCCCGCTCCGTCGCCCCTCGCGATGTGGGCGAGGCGCCAAGCCCACGAAACGGCGATACATCGATTCGATGCACAGAACGCTGCCGGTATCCCCTCCGGATTCGATCCCGTATTCGCTGCCGACGGAATCGACGAGCTGATCGCCGGGATGGCCCCACGACGCAAGGAGTTCCCGATCGAGAGCGCCAAGGCGATGCTCGTCCACGCAACCGACACCAACGACCGCTGGCACATCACATTGGCACCGGACGGCATCACCACAGTTCGCGACGACGGACCCGCAGATGGCACTCTCACGGGAGACGCATCCGATCTCTACCTGGTGCTGTGGAACCGGCGCGAGGACTCACGAATCACGATCACCGGCGACAGTGAGCTCCTCGACAAGTGGCACGACAACGTGCGAGTCCGCTGGTCATGACCGACGGCTGTTGATGACAGGATTCACGGGTGGATGTGTGCTCGCGACTCGCGACGGCCCTTGGTTCCAAAGGGTCTAGCGACGGAGGGCGCGGCAGTCACCAAGCGCAATTCGGCGGGCCACCACGCGAGCGTGGAGATGCGAGCACCCAGTCGGCTATGCGCTATCTGTTGCGCTCTGATTGGGTCCCAGGGCGACGGTGAGGTCGTCGACAGACACGGCGAACGAGAGTTCCTTACCGCCTGAGTAGGTCAGAGCGACTTCCGCTGGGTCTTCTCCCAGGCCCTTCGGCGGAGGCTCGATCGGGCCGAGGACGTTGATCGCCTCTACTTGTCTACTTGGGCGGCTGCTGTCCGGATCAGTGCGATCCCGGAGTGAACAATCAGCACGTCGCTGACCCACCGTGCATAGCCTTTTCCCCGGTTCCATCCGTCGCCCTTCTTGGACTTGAACTCGAAGACGCCAGGGTTTGAACGGACGGTGTTCCGATTCTTGAACGCAGCGATGAGGATCAAGGCGATCAACCATATGGGGATACCGAGTAGAGCGAGCGT
>JAMBLK010000291.1 GCA_023336855.1 Actinomycetes bacterium | reverse complement strand
CGCACCGCTGAAGCTGCCCGCAGAGGCGGAACTACCGCGGCACTCCCGGTCGCGTTCCGGGGCGGGGCCGTCATGGGCTTCACGGTCGCCGGTCTCGGCCTGCTCGGCTTCTCCGTCGGCATCTGGTTGTTCAAGGAGATCCTCGGTCTCGATGACTGGGTTGCCATCGTCACGGCGATCGGTCTCGGTGGGTCATCGATCGCTCTGTTCGCTCGCGTCGGCGGCGGCATCTACACGAAGGCGGCTGACATTGGTGCCGACCTGGTCGGGAAGGTCGAAGCAGGGATCCCGGAGGATGATCCGAGGAACCCTGCCACGATCGCGGACAACGTGGGCGACAACGTCGGAGACGTCGCCGGCATGGGCGCCGACCTGTTTGAGTCTTACGTTGGATCCCTCATCGCCCCGATCGCTTTTGCCATGATCGTTTTCGGCAGGTTTGCCGATCCCGAAGCAGTCGCGGAACCTTTCACGATGCAGGCCGTCTTCTACCCCCTCATGATCGCGTCTATCGGGATGCTCGCCTCGATCATCGGATCGTTCCTCGTGCGGCCGGGAAAGGGCAGCCTCGCGGCGACGCTCGAACGCGGAACGTGGGCAGCAGCGGGGTTGACTGTCATCGGTGTCGCGGTGCTCACGCCGCTGATGTTCGGTGGGATTGACGGAGTGAAGAACCCGTGGGGGTTCTTCATCGCGGTTCTCGTGGGGCTCCTGGTCGGTGTTGTCATCGGCCGGATCTCCATGTGGTTCACGTCGGATCACTACAAGGTCGTCAAAGAGATCGCTCGCCAGACACAGACCGGTCCTGCAACGGTCGTCCTCGCCGGGATCTCCGAGGGCATGAAGTCGGCGGCGTACTCGGTGATCGTGGTCGCATTCGGCATGGGCGCAGCGTTCTGGGCCGGGGACATGGCTGTGGACGGGGGAGGGATCTACGGCGTGGCGATCGCAGCGATCGGCGTTCTGGCAACGCTCGGCATCACCGTCTCGGTCGACGCCTACGGACCGATCGCCGACAACGCCGGCGGGATCGCCGAGATGGCGCATCTACCACCCGAGGTCCGCGAGGCGACCGATGAGCTCGACTCCGTTGGGAACACCACGGCCGCGGTAGCAAAGGGCTTCGCCATCGCGTCCGCCGCCGTTACGGCGCTCGCTCTGTTCTTCACGTTCGTCGAGTCGGTCAATGCTGAGTTGAGGGCCGCCGGGGAACCGATCATCGAGCAGCTCGATATCCTGAGCATCTGGGTGATCGTGGGGCTCTTCCTTGGCTCGATGTTCCCGTATTTCTTCGCCGCTCAGACCATCCAGGCGGTCGGGAGGGCAGCCAATCAGATGATCGAGGAGGTTCGGCGGCAGTTCAGAGAGATCCCCGGTCTGCGTGAAGGCGACCCCGATGCGAAACCCGACTACGCGAGGTGCGTCGAGATCTCGACCAGCGCCTCGCTGCGTGAGATGATCCTCCCGGGTTCTCTCGCGGTCGCCCTTCCGTTGATCATCGGCTTCGTCAACATCGAGATGCTCGGCGGGTTCCTCGCCGGCGCGCTGCTCTCAGGTTTCCTCCTCGCGATCTATATGGCGAACGCGGGCGGTGCCTGGGACAACGCAAAAAAGTTCATCGAGGCGGGTGCCTTCGGTGGCAAGGGCTCAGAGGCACACAAGGCAGCGGTTGTTGGCGACACGATCGGAGATCCGTTCAAGGACACGTCGGGTCCGTCGATGAACATCGTCATCAAGGTGATGACGATCGTCTCGCTGATCTTCGCCTCAGCCTTCGTGTCGAACGGGCTGTTCTGAGGCCTGCGGCCGGTATCAAGTACTGAGTACGGAGTATTGAGTAAGTCGGTACTCGATACTCACAACTCAGTACTCACTACTCGTCTTTCATATCCGGGTCATCGCGACGCATCTGATCTTCGCGTTCGGCCCGATCCAGGTAGTGCTCTCTTGACTTGATGCGGGTCCGGCGGATGATGAGGTAGAGGCCGACGATGAGGGCGGCGACAAGAAGCCAGATGACGGTCTCGGCTCCGCCGCTCGGCAGCGAGAATCCAGTCTGGGCGAACAGCGCAGTCATGCAGTCACCCTAATCCGGCTCTTCGGATTTCAGCGGGGTGTGG
>JAMBLK010000290.1 GCA_023336855.1 Actinomycetes bacterium | reverse complement strand
GTCTTCTATCAGATCTTCCCCGACCGGTTCGCGAAGTCGGATCGAGTCAGGAAGCCCCTCAACCTCGAGGCATGGGATTCACCCCCTACCTACCACGGGTACAAGGGTGGCGACCTGCTCGGCGTCGTCGAGCATCTCGACTGGTTGACCGATCTCGGCATCAATGCGATCTACTTCAACCCGATCTTCCGATCGGCGTCGAACCACCGCTATCACACGCACGATTACTACCGGATCGACCCGATCCTCGGCAGCGACGAGGACTTCGATGAATTGATCGCTGCGTGTCATGAGCGAGGGATACGTGTCATTCTCGACGGGGTCTTCAATCACTCGAGCCGCGGCTTCTTCCGATTCCACGACGTGCTCGAGAACGGCGAACAATCCCCGTACCTCGGGTGGTTCCACATCAGCGGATTCCCCCTCAGCCCGTACGACATGGACGAACCGGCGAACTACGAGGCATGGTGGGGGATGCGGGCGCTGCCCACGTTCAACACCGACAATGCTGAGGCCCGCGACTACCTGATGCGGGTCGGCGAGTATTGGGCGAAGCGAGGCATCGACGGGTGGCGCCTCGACGTTCCTGAAGAAATTCAGACGCCCGGCTTCTGGGAGGAGTTCCGGGAACGAACGAGGGCAGTGAATCCCGATCTCTACATCGTTGGCGAGATCTGGGCCGATGCGGGTGGCTACATCAACGACGGGAACCGCTTCGACGGCACGATGAACTACCCGTTCACGACGGCAACGATCGCGTACACGGTCGGCGATCGACTCAACCATTCGACGATGATGGACAACCCCTACTACAACGTCGCCCCGGCGACCGATGCCGGTGGGTACCGGGATCGCATCCAGCGACTCCTCGATCAGTACCCCGAAGCAGCGGCGCTCGCCAATCTGAATCTCCTGGATTCCCACGACACTGCCCGTATGCTCACGATCGCATCTGGCGACGAAGACTCGGTCGTACTCGCTCTGGCACTGCTTCTCACCTTTCCCGGCGCACCGAGCATCTACTACGGAACGGAGATCGGCCTCGAAGGGGGGAGAGACCCCGACTGCCGGCGCTCGTTCCCCTGGGACCACGAGGATCACTGGAACCAGCGTATCCTCAGTGCAACGAAAGAGCTCATCGCGTTGCGGCATCGGTATCCGGCGCTGCGCAGCACTGGCTACCGCATCGTGTGGCCGCCCGACGACGGTGACGGTTCAATGACCTACGCCGTTGAACGCTCCTTCGAAGACGAGCGCCTCCTGGTGGTCGTCAATGCGGGACGCGCGCGGGAGACCGTGTCCCTTACCTGCTGCGGGGATGCCGAACGCCTGTGGGGCGACGGGGAACTAACCAACGGCGACAACCAGACGAGCATCTCAATGGCCCCCCGGTCAACCGCGATCTGGAAGCTGAGCAACCGAGCCTGATCCCGTCCTCCCCCTCAGCCTTCGGCGGTGGAGGGGATCAGTGAGGCGACCTCGACCACACCCCGGCCATGTCTACTCGCCGACGGGCCAGTGTTCGACGATGATCTCATCCATGGGGAAGTCCGAGGGGTTGCCGGTGGCGAGTCGAGCGCCAATGTACTTGGCCGATGAGGCAATCAGGCAGTCTGCTTGGTGGAGAGAGCTCCCCGAGATCGCATAGTCTCGCCGCCAGGAACCTGCCGTTTTCGCCACGCGTCGATCGATGGGCGCGAGCCGCAACGCATCAATCAGTCTGGCAGCCCTCGTCTGCTCCGCCGGGCGCAAGCCGCGCCAGATCTCTTCTATTGATATGGGAGACACCCAGAATTGGACCTTGGAGCGACGCATCGACCGGATGCGATCAGCGGCCGGGTAACCCCGCAGAGCGTCGATCAGTACCGTCGAGTCGAGGATGACGCGATCGCTCATCCGGTGCGACTCGTGTCGTGTCGTTGCGCACGCACCCAGTTCGCGGCATCAGCGTCCCATTCGTGTTCGTCATCGGTAAGGACCCCCAGACCGGCTTCGATCTCATCCCAGCGGTTCTCATCGTCGATGGCATCTCTCACGATGCGAGCGATGAAGTCCGAACGCTTCCGTTCTCCTGCGCGTCGATCGATCTCGGCAACGAGGTCATCATCCAACAAGATATGCAATCTCATATGTCTCAACATATCACACGCTTACGCCCACGGCTAAGCCCACGCAATGGGATAGCATCGATGTAGCCTCTCTGAGGCTGACAACGGCGATGCGTTCGATGACTCTCGTTGGTCCATCATCGCACCCGCCTATGGCACAAATCCTCTGCCGCCGCAGTGTTTTCTGTCACACCCTCCTGATACGTTGGGGATATGAAGAACTCGATCCTCGACAACGAGGTGAAGGTCTTCGGTGAGACGGCAGACCGGGATCTCACCTCCGAAATCCAAGAGCATCTCGATAGCCTGTTCGACGACGAACTCGAGCAGTCTGTCG
>JAMBLK010000289.1 GCA_023336855.1 Actinomycetes bacterium | reverse complement strand
TGATCTTCTCCTTCTGCAGTGTCCCAATCACCACAACAACCCGACCCAGGCGGCGTCGACACCAACAATGTCGGCTGGGCGACTCTTGAAGGATGGGTAGGCAGCGCGATATGGGCGGCGGCAGGACAGCGCGGACTCATCGGCCCCGGGCGGCGTAGGCTCGGGGTATCGGGACAGGTGTGTTCACAATGAGCAAATCCTCCACGCCAGCATCTCAGAGACCGACTCGAGTCCGAAGAGACCTCGGGTCACCCGGTTCCGTCGTCTCTACGCGGTTCTGGCATCTCCGTGACGACGGACGGATCCAGTGCGACCTCTGTCCCCGTGAGTGCAAGCTCCACGACGGCCAGCGAGGCCTCTGCTACGTACGTGCCCGGATCGACGACGAGATCGTGCTCACCACCTACGGGCGGTCGAGCGGTTTCTGCGTCGACCCGATCGAGAAGAAGCCGCTCAACCACTTTCTCCCCGGGACCGCGGTTCTGTCGTTCGGGACCGCCGGCTGCAATCTGGCCTGCCGGTTCTGTCAGAATTGGGATATCTCAACGGCGAAGGAGTACGACGTTCTCGCCGACGAAGCGAGTCCAGAGAAGGTGGCGAGAGTCGCCGTCGAACTCGGCGCACGAAGCATCGCGTTCACCTACAACGATCCCGTCATCTTCCATGAGTACGCCATCGACATCGCAGATGCGGCCCGCGAGCAGGGTGTCCGCACGGTGGCGGTCACCGCCGGGTACGTGAACCCTGAGCCCCGCCGGGAGTTCTACGCCCACATGGACGCCGCGAACATCGATCTCAAGGGTTTCACGGAGGAGTTCTATCACCGAACCTGTGCCGGTGCCCTCGCCCCCGTGCTCGAGACACTCGAGTATGTGAGAAACGAGACCGACGTGTGGTTCGAGATCACGACGCTGCTCATCCCCGGCCTGAACGATTCGGATGAGGAGATCGACGAGATGACGGAATGGGTGGTCGAGCACCTGGGGCGAGACGTCCCCCACCACTTCACGGCGTTCCATCCGTCCCACAAGATGACGGGTCGACCGTCCACATCCGCGGCAACACTGAACCGTGCTCGTCGGATCGCCATGGACAACGGAGAGCGCTACGTCTATACCGGCAATGTCCACGACCCGGCCGGGCAGACAACGTACTGCCACGCGTGCAGCGCCGTCGTCATCGAGCGAAGCGGATACCGGTTGGGCGGCTGGGGTCTCGATGCCGAAGGCCACTGCAGGAAGTGCGGCACACCGTGCGCCGGCGTGTTCGAGTCCGGGCCGGGCACGTGGGGAGGCCGGCGTCTCCCGGTGAGGCTGGCCGAACGGGAGTAGCAGAGCTGGCAGCCACCAGCTACCAGCCCGACAACCGATTCCACTACAGGCCGCGGTCCCAACCACCCCCGGTATGCTTGGGCCCCCGAAGGGACCTGTGTGCCACCTACTGAACTTGAACTCGTCCTCAGACTGGTGGTCGCCGCCGTCCTCGGCGCCGCTCTCGGCGTCGAACGAGAGGTCTTCCAGAAAACCGCAGGGCTGCGGACTCACACCCTGGTCGCCGTCGGGGCGGCTCTCTTCACGATCGCAGGTGCGTACGCCTTCGAGGGCTCCGACGTGGACCCAACTCGAGTCGCCGCTCAGGTCGTTACCGGCATCGGTTTCATCGGAGCTGGCGCGATGATCCGCACCGGCTTCACGGTCTCCGGTATCACGACGGCTGCGACGCTCTGGTTCGCAGCGGCGCTCGGTCTCGCCACCGGTTTCGGCATGTACCTGTTCGCCTCCGTGGCGTTGGCGGTCGCACTCGTCATCATGATCGGTTTCGCTCCGGTCAGAAGCCGGATCCACAAAGTGCAGCGGATCGAGTTGCAGTATGCCCCGGGACACGGGACGATGACACCGCTGTTCCAGTCTCTGAACGCGGTCGGAGCGAAGGTACACAACATGACGCTGGAGGAGGCCGACGGAATCCGAACCGTCTCGCTGGAGGTCATCGGACTGGGAGGCGATTCGCTCGACGAAGTCGTCGCCGCTCTCAGGGCCCGCGACGAGGTTCTGAACGTCTCGACGACAGCGCCGCCGGAAGCCGACTGACCGCACCGGCTCCGTGGCGGCCGATCTCAGTCACCGAACGCAAAGGTGCCGTAGCCGACCACGCGATCATACGGCCCTGCGGTGTCTCCCGAATTCCTCATGTCGAGGGTCTGCATCCGGTATCCCCGACGTTCAGCGATGTGGAGCGCTGCCTGGATCCCGGTCCGACCGCAGGCCGACTCTCGCTCGAGGGCGCCCGCGTCGCATCTCTCGAGGGCGCGAACGGTTTCGGCGTCGAGGCGTCGAGCCGTCTCGTAGTCGTGGTAGTGGGAGAGATCGGACGAGACCAGCAGCAAGGTCTCATCGTCGAGCAGCGGTTCCACAACGTCTGCGACGTCGAAGGGATCCCCATCGCCCGTGAGCATCGGGATCACCGGGATCCCGGGAGCGACGACCTGGAGGAACGGAAGTTGCACCTCGAGCGAGTGCTCCCGTTCGTGTGCAGCCGGCGAGTCCACGACGAGCGGAGACTTCAGAACGTCCGCTGCACCGGATCCGTCGACCGCTACGTCACCGAGCGGAGTCTCCAGGTAGTCGACGCCGGGGAGGGCGAGACCGGAGAACCACACGTAGTGGGACGGACCGAGCATGACGATCCGATGGAGGTTCGTGCAGGCAGGGAGCAGCCTGTACCCGCTGGCCGCGACCGGACCCGAGTAGACGAGGCCGGCATGCGGAACGACGAGGACCTTCAACTGGAAATCCAACTCGACTGGATCTGCGGTGGCGAGATAGCCGCGGACGTCGGATTCGAGACGTTCGCGAGCCGCCGGATAGAAGGCCCCGGCGACGGCGGGGGGACGAACGGTGGGACGCATGGCTACCTCCCTCAGTGCCACTACCAAGCTATTCCATCTCGCCCCGGTCGTCCACGGACTTCCGACCCTTCACCCCTCGCCGTTCCGACGATACGCTGTGAACATGAACACCGGTGAGCATTCGTTCGTGGCCCTGGCCCGGGACGCTATTCGCTTCTACCTGGCCACGGACGAATTCCTCGACGCCCCGCCCGAGCCGGGCGATCCGCCACCGAGCGGCGTGTTCGTGTCACTCCACGACGGCGCCGCATCGGGACAGGTCGAAGGGCCGCTGCGTGGATGTATTGGGTCGGTACGACCTCGACAGGGATCCCTCCGAAGCGAGATCGTTCGTCTCGCCGTGGCGGCGGCGACCTCCGACCCACGGTTCGCGCCCCTCAACCCCGGCGAGGTCGACAGTCTCGATGTCACCGTCTATCTGCTCGGAGATGCCGAGCCGGTCGAAGATCTCGACGACCTCGACCCTTCAAGGTATGGCGTGATCGTCGACGGCCCCGGTGGTCGAACCGGACTCCTACTCCCCGCGATCCCCGGAATCGCGACGGCGCGAGAGCAAGTCGACATCGCCCGCCGAAAGGCATCCATCTCCCCCGACGACCCCGTCCGCCTCTCCCGCTTCGAAGCCGAGATCTATTGAGTGTTGAGTACTGAGTACTGAGTACTGCTCGTGGCTGGTAGCTGGTAGCTCGCAGCTGGTAGCTGGCAGCTCTTCAGTCTTTTTCCACGCTGATCTCTGTGGCTTTGATCGATATCCATACGGCCGAGCCTTCGACGATCTCGAGATCGTTGAGAGCATCGGGTGTGATTTCGGCGGTGAGCGGCAGCGGGTCACCGGTCTGGAGACGGACCCGGTCGCCGTAGTGCTCGATACGGATGACGGTGGCTTCCCACGTGTTTCGGGGACTGCCGTCAGGTTGGTGTCGATCGATGACGATCGCCCGGGGGTGGATCGCGGCGAGCACGGGTCCGGCGATGTGCGTATCGGCGATGTGGAGTTGATGGGTACCGGTCGTCACCGTTCCGTGGGTCGCGGTTCCGAGCACGAGATTGGACCCGGCCAGATCCGCGATATAGGAGGTTCTGGGTCGCAGGCGGATGTCGTCCGGGGTTCCGACCTGGGTGATAGCGCCATCTTCGATCACATGGATCTCGTCGGCGAGAAGGAAGGCCTCCGTCGGGTCGTGGGTGATGACCATGCGCGGCCCGGAGAACTGGTTGAGATGATCGCCCAGCGTGCGCCGCAGGTCGACGCGGGTGGTGG
The DNA here is from genome assembly GCA_023336855.1 of Actinomycetes bacterium. Classification (GTDB taxonomy): domain Bacteria; phylum Actinomycetota; class Acidimicrobiia; order Spongiisociales; family UBA5794; genus JAHEEL01. The sequence goes on along the minus strand of JAMBLK010000289.1, from coordinate 15,442 downwards.
CGTCGAGCGCTGCGAGCGGCTCATCGAGGAGGAGAAGTTCCGGCCCTGTGATGAGTGCCCGGGCCAGCGCAACGCGTTGCGCCTGCCCGCCCGACAGATCGCCCGGTTTGCGATCTGCGAGATCGTCGAGGCCGATTCTCTCGAGCCACTCGATCGCCTGTTGGCGCGCTTCGCGACGCGGTGTCTTTCGGCTCCTGAGTCCGAACTCAACGTTCTCAACAACCGTCAGGTGGGGGAACAGCACGTAGTCCTGGAAGACAACCCCGATCGACCGATCCTCCGCGGGCATCAGGACGTTGCCACCCGGATCGTCGAGGGTTCGTCCGTCGAGCGTGATGTGGCCTTCGTCGAGTGGCAGAAGGCCCGCGATCGCTGCCACCACCGTTGACTTTCCTGCGCCATTCGGGCCCAGCAGCGCCACGGTACGCCCTGGAGGAATCGACAACGACACATCGAGTGTGAAGGTGTCGCCACGGGAGACGACGAGACGGGCATCAAGGCCGTGCGGATGGCTCACAGCGCCCCCCACCATCGCTGCCTCAGCGCAATGAGGACGGTCAGGGAGATCACAACCATGATGAGGCTCAACGCCACGGCGGCACCGCGATCGCTCTCGAGCGCTACGAAGACGGCAAGCGGCAATGTCTGGGTGCGGCCCTGAAGGTTGCCGGCGAATGTGATCGTCGCGCCAAACTCGCCGAGGGCACGAGCCCATGTGAGTGCAAGCCCTGCGGCAAGCGACGGACCGATCATCGGGAGTGTCACCCTGCGCAGCACGGTCCATCGGCCGGCGCCGAGTGTGGCAGCGGCTCCCTCGTATCGGGAGTCGAGATTTCGGAGGCCTCCCTCAACCGAGATCACGAGGAACGGCATGGCGACGAACGTCGCAGCGATGATGACCCCCCAGATGGAGAACGGGAACACGAGGCCCGTCGCCTGATTGAGCGGCTCGCCGATCAGCCCTCGCCTGCCGAGGGCGAACAACAAGGCGGCACCCCCAACAACGGGGGGAAGTACCAGTGGAAGCACCACGAGTCCGCGCACGATCGCCCGGCCTCGGAATTCGACCCGGGCCAGGATCCAAGCCAGCGGCACGCCGAGAACCGCAGAGATCGCTGTGGCGCCGAGCGATGCGATCAGGGAGACCCGGAGCGCGTCGACCACGACGTCGCTGGTGAGCAGGGTCGGCAGGTCTCGCCACGGTGTTCTGGCCAGCAACCCGAGCAGCGGCATCACGAACACGGAGAGGCCGAGAGCAGCGAGGACAACCAGCACCAAGGGCGGGCGTCGCTTCCTACGCTCCGAGGAGTCCGTCCGTTTGGTCATGGCAGCACGAATCCGTGGTTGGCAAGGATCGCCCGACCCTCCTCGGACAGAACGAACGCAAGGAAGACTGCTGCCCCATCCACGTTCGGCGCCTCGGTCAGTACGGCAATTGAATAGTCAGCGTGGACGTTGTCGCCGTCCGGGATCTCTACACCGGTGACCTCACCGTCGGTCGACGCCACATCGGTCTCGTAGACGATCCCTGCGTCCAACTCCCCCACTTCGATCTTCGTGAGGAGGGCACGCACGTTCGGTTCTTCGGTATCGACGGCGGGGACCACACCCGCATTCTGCAGGACCCGTTGTCCGTAATCGCCGCACGGCACACTCTCAGCGCACAGACCGATCAGGAGTTCATCTCGTGCAAAGTCCGCGAGTCCGGTCACACCCCCCGGGTTTCCAACCGGCACAGCGATCTCGAGTCGATTACGAGCGAAGATCGCGGACTCGCCTTCGACATCACCGGCGTCCACGACCAGGCCCATGTTGGATATGTTGGCCGAGGCGAACACATCGGCCGGGGCACCGGCCAGGATCTGTTCACGCAGCGCCGAACTGCCCCCGATGTTCAGAACAACGTCGATCTCCGGATTGGCGGATTCGAACGCGATCTCCATCTCGGCAAAGGCCTCGGTCAGGGACGACGCAGCAGAGACCAGTACCTCGTCGCTCGTGCTTTGTCCCGTGCCGCCACAAGCGGAGAGCAGCAGCGCAGCGGTCGCCACACCGACCGTGATCGCCTGATGCCGCCTCACTGTGCTCCCTTCGCGGTCACAGACACCGTTGGATCTCAACGGTGCCCGCACCCCTTCGTCGGACTCACCGACGCCAGGTGGTGACATTGTACGAAGGTCATGCCCTTCTCCCGACCGACGTGGCACGATGCGGGCAGATCTGGGGTTAGTGCTGCCGGCCGGGCTGCGGGCTGCCCGCCGGCGTGTAGTAGCGCCGTTGTGCCCACAGTGCCGCGTACACGAGGGCGATGAGCGCGGGTACCTCTACCAACGGTCCGACGACGGTCGCTAGCGCCTCCCCCGACGTGATCCCGAAGACACCGATGGCTACGGCGATCCCGAGTTCGAAGTTGTTGCCCGCTGCGGTGAACGCCATCGCAGTGTTCTTGCCGTAGGAGAACCGCATCCGGTATCCGACGAAGAACGACCCGAACCACATGATCCCGAAATACGCGAGCAGCGGAATAGCTATGCGCACGACGTCGAACGGCTTCGACGTGATGTTCTCGCCCTGCAACGCGAACATGACGACGATGGTGAAGAGCAGGCCCCACAGGGCCACGGGGCCGATCTTGGGGAGAAACACCGTTTCGTACCACTCGACGCCCTTGACGCGCTCGCCCCAGACCCTCGAGAGGTAGCCAGCGACGAGGGGAATACCGAGGAAGATGAGGACCGTCTTCGCGATCGCCCACATCGAGATGTCGAGCGCCGATCCGGTATCGAGTCCGAGCCACTCCGGCAGCGCCTGGAGGTAGAACCAGCCGAGGATGGCGTAGGCGAACACCTGGAACACGGAGTTGAGGGCAACGAGCACCGCGGCGGCTTCGCCGTTTCCGCAGGCCAGGTCGTTCCAGATGAGGACCATCGCGATGCATCGGGCGAGGCCCACGATGATCAGGCCCGTGCGGTAAGCGGGGAGGTCGGGGAGCAGGATCCATGCGAGGGCGAACATGACCGCAGGACCGACAATCCAGTTGAGGACGAGCGACATCCCCATCAGCCTGCGATCGGCCGTGACCTCGCCGATCTTCGAGTACTTCACCTTGGCGAGCACCGGATACATCATCGCCAGGAGACCGAGGGCAATGGGGAGCGAAACCGTGTCGATCTTGATCGTGTCGAGCGAGTCGTTCAGCCCAGGGAAGCCTCGCCCGAGCATGAGCCCGACGGCCATAGCCAGGAGGATCCAGATCGGCAAGTAGCGGTCGAGCGCCGAAAGCCTGCCGGTGATCCCGGCTTCGTCTGCGGTCACGGGTTCTGTCATGTCAGGAGGCGGCTCCCGTGAGGAGTTCGGCAATCTCGCGCACCGAGGGAACACGTCCGATCGTCTTGATTTCTCCGTCGATGGCGAGAGCCGGTGTCGACATCACACCGTACGCGACGATTTCTCCGTAGTCGGTGACCTTGTCGATCGGCACGTCCATGCCGAGCTGTTGCAGGGCCTCAGACGTGGCGGCCTCCAACGCGTTGCAGTTCTTGCATCCGGTTCCGAGCACTTCGATCTTCATCATTGTTCCTTCCACTAGATCACGGCATTGAACAGATAGCCGACGGTGAGGACGCCCACACCGACCACACCCACGAAGGTGGCGAGGAGCTTCGGCTTGAGGACACGACGCAGCAGGATCATCTCGGGGAGGGACAGAGCGACGACCGCCATCATGAACGCCAGAACGGTCCCGAGGGCGACGCCCTTGTCGGAAAGCGCCTGAACCAACGGAATGATGCCTGCCGCGCTCGAGTAGAGCGGGATGCCCACCAGCACGGCGATGGGGACGGCGAGAGGGTTGCCCGCACCGGCCCAACCGGCGAACAGATCCTCGGGGGCCCAGCCATGGATGGCAGCACCGAGGGCGATGCCGACGAGCAGATACGGCCAGATCTTCCCGACGATGGTCCTGACCTCCTGCCATCCGAAGGCGAGACGATCCTCCCAGGGCATCTCCGTGGACGGCTCAACCAGCTCACCCCGAAGCTTCGTCTCGAACACGAACGGCTCAACCCAGCGCTCGAGGCGCATCCTTCCCAGTACATATCCGGCGACGATGGCCACAAGAAGCCCGAATACAACGTACAGGACTGCGACCTTCCACCCGAACATCCCGAGGATCAGGATCACCGCGACCTCGTTCACCATGGGTGACGCAATCAGGAAGCTGAGAGTGATCCCGAGCGGCACTCCGGCAGCGACGAAGCCGATGAAGGCGGGAACGGCCGAGCACGAGCAGAACGGGGTGACGACGCCGAGTCCGGCTGCCGCCACGTTGCCGAGACCCTCTCGTCTCCCGCCGAGGAGTGCTCGCGTACGTTCGATCGTTACGAAGCTGCGCAGCACGGTGACGATGAAGATGATCCCGCTGAGGAGCAGCAGGATCTTCGTTGTGTCGTAGACGAAGAAATGCACCGCCTCGCCGAGTCGGCTCTCCGGATCCAGACCGAGCAGATCGAACACGACGACGTCCCAGAACCGGCCGTTGAGCATATAGCCGACTACCCATGCGAATCCGGCGGCGGCTACCAGACCCCAGAGGTTGACCGAGCTTCTCCGTGTTCCCGGTTCGGGGAGGAAGACGCTCACGGTCGCAGCCTCTCAGGAAGGGCGGCGGCGATCACCTCCGCTGCATCTGATGTCAAGGCGTAGTCGATCCAGCGTCCGCGCTTGGTTCCTTCGATGAGGCCGGCCTCGCGCAACACCTTCAAGTGATACGACAGCAGATTCGGAGCGATGTCGAGTTGATCCTGGAGATGGCAGTTGCAACGGATCTCCGGGGAGAGGATCTCAATGATCTCGAGGCGATAAGGATCGGCAAGCGCCTTCATCACTCCGACCTTCTCTTCAACATTCATTGGAACAAGAGTTTTTGAACTATCCACGACGGCATCGTACCCCAAGCCCCCCGAACCTGTCAAGACTTCTTGATGTGATGAAACACCACGACCGAGATGCCGGCTACCAGTCGACCTCGGCACAGCCGCTGTGCGACTCGGGCTCCACCTGGAGGGTGGCGTGGCCAACCCCGAACTCATCTCGAATGACCATCCGCGCCGCGTCCAGCACGGGATGAGGATCGGCGTCTTCGACCGTCATCAGGTGAACCGATGCGATCTCCATGTCCGAGGTGAGCGTCCATACATGAAGATCGTGGACGTCGACGACCCCGGGGATCGCCCCCAGCCGGTCGGTGAGTTCACCCACGTCGACCGAAGGAGGCGCAGCCTCGATGAGGATCCTCAGGGCTTTGCTTCCGAGCCTCCACGCCCGAGGGAGGATGAACAGGCCGATGCCGATGCCGAAGATCGCGTCGACGTAGGCCCAGCCGGTGAGCCAGATGATGATCGCAGCGACGATGACCGCGACCGACCCGATCATGTCGGCGAGCACCTCGACGAAAGCGCCTTCGACGTTGATGCTCTCTTCGGCTCCTTCCCTCAGGAGCCACCAGGACACCACGTTGACGGCGAGTCCGGCGACCGCAACGACGAGCATCGGACCGCTGAGTACCTCGGGTGTCTCGCCCGTCAGCCGTCTGATCGCCTCGAAGAAGACGTATCCCGCAACCGCGAACAGCAGGACGGCATTCGCGAGCGCCGCTAGAACCTCCAGGCGGTAGACGCCGTAGGTGTGCTGCGGACGCTCCCGCACGTTGTCCGCGGCCACGATGGCGGCGAGCGCCATCCCGATACCGATCGCGTCGGTCGCCATGTGGCCGGCGTCCGAGAGCAGTGCGAGCGATCCGGAGATGACGGCGGCGATCGCCTCGATGACCATGAACCCGACGACCAGTCCGAAGACGATCGTGAGTCGGCCTCGATAGCGCGACCCGGCACGGATGGAGACACCGTGATTGTGGTCACCACTCACGGTGCATTGCCGTGGTCGTGGAGGTAGTGCTCGACTGCAACGTCGAGCAACAGTCGCACATGGGTGTCGGCGATCCGGTAGTAGGCGGTGCGTCCCGCCTTCCTCGAGCGGACGAGACCGGCCATCCGGAGATGTCGAAGTCGGTGACTCGTTGCAGACTCCGACGCATCGACGACGGCCGCCAGATCGCAGACGCACATCTCACCGGCTTCGAGCAGGGCGTAGATGATGCCAAGCCGCCCGGGATCGGACAGGCTCTTGAAGCGGTCGGCAAGCAAGGCGGCATCTTCAGGATCGAGGAGGGATTCCCGTGCGAGTCCAACACGGTCCGGGTGGATCATCCTGACCTCGCAGACGTCCCCGGCGGAGACGGAGGAAGGCTTGTTTGTCAACATGACGATCATTATATCGTAACGTATGAACATATCTTCATACGTTACGCGGAGCATCTCACCCATCGACTCAACGAGCGCCCGCCCATCCCGCGGTCGTGATGGAAAGAGGTGCGGGCAACCGACCGCTGTTGATCACTCCTCTTCGGATGGCTCGGCGAGCATCGCGGCAGCAGTCGACGAACGGTGCGGCAGGTTGATGAAGCGTCGCTGCTTCGGTCGTGCAGTGAAAATGATCCTTGCAAGGGCGTAGGTGACCAGCGGCACGAAAGCCACGGCAAGACCCCAGAAGTAGCCGACCGGACCGACGATCTGCATCAGAACGGACACGGCGATTGGGCCAACGATGGATCCGATCGCGTAGACGAAGATGATCCCTGCCGCGGCTGCGACGAGTTGATGCGGCGGCATCACGTCGTTGATCATCGACACCGCCAGGGAGTACATCGGGAAGGCGAGACTCCCGTATGCGGCGGCGAGCACGAACAGCCAGAGACCGGTCGGATTGACGGCCACAGCGACGGTTGCCACCACGACCGCTCCGGTCGCTACCACCAGGACGACTCGCCTTCGCGCGAAGCGGTCGGAGAGATATCCGAGCGGGTACTGCGAGATCGCCCCACCGACGATCGAGGCCGCCATGAACGCCCCAACGAGACCTGGCTCCATGCCGACTCCCGTGGCGTAGACAGCACCGAGAGCAACGATTGCACCATCTGCGAATCCAGAGAGCACGACGGCTACGACGCCCAGCGGAGCCACGCGCACGAGTGCTGCTATCGAAAATTTGACCGGGATCGTTTCGCTCGGAACGGGAATCCGTATCAGAGCGACCGGCACAACCGCCAGGGAGATCAGAATCCCGACAACGATGAAGAGGGTTGCGTTCAGCGGATTATCGATACCCAGCAGGAGCTGACCGAACCCGAGCCCGAACGTGACAACCAGCATGTAGACGGACAGCAGGCGCCCACGCGTCTCGTTGGATGCCCGCTCGTTCAGCCAACTCTCCACGGTGACGTACAGACCGGACATGGCCAGGCCGAAAACGAGGCGCAGCAAACCCCAGGCGAGCGGAGCAACGAGGAGTGAGTAGGTCAACGCCGTGGCGGATGCCAGCGCCGCGAGGCCCGCGAAAACCCTGATATGCCCCACCGTGATGAGCCGACGAGGAATCGTCAGCGACCCGAGAAGGAATCCGACGTAGTACATGGACATCACGACGCCGATCACGACGGTCGGGAAGCCTTCGAGGTCGGCGCGCAGCCCGAGGAGCGACCCCAACAACCCATTGCCCACCATCAACAGAGTCAGCCCGAGGAACAGTGGCAATACCGACGCGACGACTCCGCGTTCGCTCACTTTTTGAACCCCATCACACCCGCCGATCTCAGATACGAAGAAGCGGCGCAACACTAACGAATGCGGCGAGAGTTACGCCAGTTCATTCCGCTCCGGAATCCTCAACACGAGGCGAACGCGACAACGGGTGCCGCCCCGGGGAGGGGACGACACCCGTTGTTTCGATGGCCGGTCGGATCAGGTGGTCGATCCGACGAGTTCCGACTCATCTCCCGGTGTCTCCGTGTCTTCGGGTTCGACGACCAGGTTCGGAAGGATCCGGTCCAGCCAGCTGGGAATCCACCAGTTCTTGTCGCCGAGCAGCTTCATCGTGGCCGGCACGAGGAGCATGCGTATGACGGTCGCATCGATGGCAACGGCAACCGCGAGTCCGAGACCGAGGATCTTGATCGTCCTCAGATCTTCGAGCATGAAGCTGCCGAAGACGAAGACCATGATGAGTGCCGCAGCGGAGATCACCCGAGCGGTAACGGCCAACCCGTCGGCGACTGCCTCACTGTTGTTTCCTGTCTTGTCGTACTCCTCCCGGACCCGGGTCAGGAGGAAGACCCCGTAGTCCATCGAGAGTCCGAAGACGATGGCGAACAGCATCATTGGGATGAACGGCTCGATCGGCCCGGGCTGGATACCGACGAGGTCTCCGCCCCAGCCCCACTGGAAGACAGCAACGACGATGCCGTATGCGGCACTGATCGCCAACAGGTTCATCACCACTGCGGTCGCCGGGACGAGAATCGAGCGGAACACCACCATCAAGAACAGGAACGACAGGAGCAGGACGGCTCCGTAGAAGTACCAGATCCGTTCGGCCAGGTAGTCCGAGAAGTCGATGTTCGCGGCGACCGGACCGGTGACTTTCAGCTCGCTCCCCAGCTGCTGGTCGATCTGTGGGATCACGTCGTCACGTAGGTGATGCACGAGATCGCTCGTTGCTTCGTCCTGTGGTGCCGTCTCGGGTGTGATCTGCCAGAGGACCGCGGTCGGCTGTTGCGGATCGTTGGGGATGGGGCCGGCCACCTGGGCGATCCCATCAACCTGTTCGAACGGGTTGCCGACGGACTGAAGTGCCTGGACGCTTGCGCCTTCCGGGAGTTCGGTGATGACGATGAGTGGCCCGTTGGCTCCCGGTCCGAATCCCTCGGTGAGGAGGTCGGAGGCTTCCTTCGTTGTCGTCCCCTCTGGGTCGTTGCTCGCGTCGGCGAAACCGAGCTGAATGGAGAGAACCGGGATTGCGAGGACCACGAGGAAGACCGTGGCCGCCACGACGATGATCCATGCCTTCTTCTGTACGTACCTGCTCCACCGGTAGAAGAACGTCTCCTCCATGGGTTTGTCAGATGAGATCGAGACCTGTTTCTTGAGCGGTTCCCAGAACCGCCCGGCGATGACCACGACGATCGCGAGAGCGAATGCCACTCGCAACACTGGAATGTCGAGAGCCACACCGACCATGGCGAGCGCTACCAGCGCCGAAGCGAGGAGCCCGCTCCTGTGGGCTACCTGGATGCGGTGCCCGGCAAGTCCGATGAGGGCCGGGACGAGCGTGACGGACGCCACCATCGTGACCAGGACGGTCGTCGATGCCGCGATGGCGAGACCCGTGACGAACGTGATGCCCATGAGAAGCATGCCGAGAAGTGAGACGACGACGGTGACGCCCGCGAACAGCACGGCGCGTCCGGCCGTGTTGAGTGCTGCGCCGGTTGCATCTTCGATCGAATCTCCCCGATCGAGGTACTCCTTGAAGCGAGTGACGATGAACAGGGCGTAGTCGATGCCGACGCCGAGCCCGATCATGATGCCGATCGTTGCTGCGAAGTCCGGCATCTCGATCAGATTGCTGAGAAGCACCGTGAGCAGCGCTCCGACACCGACTCCTGCGACAGCGGTCGCGATCGGGACGCCCATTGCAACCACGGATCCGAATGCTGCGATGAGTACGAAGATCGCGAACGCCAGGCCCAGCATCTCAGAGTTCGGAGGCTCGCGTTCGCGGAACATGTCACCGCCGAGCGCCGTTTCGAGACCGTCGATCTCGGGCGCGAGCGAGGCGATCTCTTCACCGATGGCGGCGCCCTCGGCAGTCGTTGTCCCGGCCACCAGAATGAGCTGAGCGTATGCGATCTTCCCCGCGCTCTCCCCCTCCGAGGAGATCTGGGTGCCTCCCATCGGCGAGTACGGGCTGATGACGTTGACGACCCCTTCGACCTGCTTGGTTGCTTCGAACAGTTCGGACATGGCCGTCTGCACTTCGGGATCAGTAACTCCCTGCTCGGCCCGGAAGACGATGGTCCCCTGGTCGCCACCGGCGCTCGGGAAATTGTCCGTGAGAATCTCCAGCCCCTCACTGCTTTCTGAGGCAGGAGCCGTGATGTTGTCGGTAAAGGCCTGTCCGATGGTAAGGACCGAACCAACGAGCACGGCTGCCGCCAGGAGCCAGGCGGCGATGAACCGCCAGGGATGAGATGCCGCGAATCGACCGAGGCGCATGAGCATGAAGAACTCTCCAAAAAGAGACAGAATGACTTAGATGAGACATAATGTATCATGTGCGTGGAGGTACCGCATTTCCGATCCTGAATCCACTCCGAATCCACAGGTCGAACGCACACATCGCGTGATGCTCGATGCGACGAGAGAGTTGCTCAGCGAGAGCGGTCCCGAAGCGGTAACCCATCTCCGGGTAGCTGAGGCGTCCGGCGTCGCACGAGCCACGGTGTATCGCCATTGGCCCGACCGGGCCGACATCCTGGTCGACCTTCTGTCACGCAGCGCTGCCCTCCATCTATCTCCTCCCCCTCCTGGCCTCCCCATCACTGAGCGGGTGACGACTCTCCTGCGGACGTTCGCAGCGACCCTCAACGGTGACGGTGGCCGGATCCTGGCCGCCATGATCGGCCTCGCCGAATGGGATGACGACGTGTTCTCGGCCCTCGAACGAATGACGAGCCGCGGACCGAAGTCCCTCCGGGATCTGATCGCAGCCGGGATTTCGGAAGGTTCCGTCCAAACCGACACCGACGCCGGCCTGCTGTCGGACCAATTGATCGGACCCATCTACCTCCGGCGGCTTCTCTATCACGACGAGATCACGGACGGCTACATCGACCGCCTCGTCTCAACAACGCTCGGACCCCGTCTCCTCGCGTAAGAACCACGCCTGTCGTCAGCCTGGAGACCGGTCGTGGCATTCAGTCGCGACTGTGGTGCGCCGTCGTGTCGTGCGCCTCGGTCTGCCCGAGGGGCTCGACGTGGACGATCGCCTGCACGGGGAACGTGAATCGATGGTGGAGGGCATGTTCGACCTCGTGGGCTACATCGTGACCTTCTGCCACGGTGAGATCTGGATCGACACAGATAGATACGGCAACGCTCAACAGATGCCCGTGCCACCGGACGAGCAGGTCCGTCACGTCTCGAACACCCGGAATGCTACGAACCGAATCCTCGACATCGTCGACAGTGGCGGGTTCGACCCCGTCGAGGAGACGCCTCGACATGCGGCGCGCCGTGCGCCCCAGCAGCCACAGCATGGCACCGGCGACAAAGATGCCAGCCACCGGGTCAACCCACGCAGAACCGAATGCAGCACCGATGCCGGCAACGACCACCGCGAGAGAGGTCAGAGCATCGCTTCGAGCGTGTTGTCCGTCGGCGACCAGTGCCTCGGATCCGATCTCCCGGCCGACCTTGATCCGATAGCGGGCCACGAACTCATTGCCCGCCGCTCCGACGAGACCGGCCGCGATGACCCACGGCACATGGTCGATGAGCCTCGGATCGAACAGGCGCCCGACCGACTCCCAGATGATCAGTGCCGCCGACGCTCCGATCGCAACGACGATGAGCAATCCCGCGACGTCCTCGAATCGCCCGAAGCCATAGGTGTACCCGCGGGTCGGCCGACGGCGGCCCACAGCGAACGCTATCCAGAGAGGGATCGCCGTCAACGCATCGGCGAGGTTGTGCAGGGTGTCCGACAACAGCGCCACCGACCCGCTGAAGATCACGATGACTGCCTGGAGAGCGGTGGTGATCCCGAGAGCGACGAGCGACACCTTCGTGGCCCGAATCCCGATCTTCCCGGAGTCGAGGATGGACTCGCCGTGGCCGCCACCGTGATCGTGATCGTGGCTCACCAGGTGCCCGAGCCGGTGCACAAGTGCCCCAAGACTCGACGGCTTCTCGGCCGATTCGTCACTGTAATCGTGGTGGGGATCCATGTCTGACAGGAACGGTAGACCGAGCGGATCCCGTAGACCGCTTGTCTCAACCGAAGCTACGCGCCTTCAGTCAGTCGGATCACGACGGGCCGAGGCGTACGCGGCGATCATGATGAGTCCCATGCCGCCGAACGCTATGGCTGACCAGATCCGTTCTGCCGACGCTTCGATCGTTGCGGCACGGAAGACGAAGATGCCTGCAGCGATGAGACTCAGTGCACCCAGTACCAGGAACGCAATCGGCGGGAAGGATGACGGTCGCGACATGGATGCTCCTCTTCGATTCGACGAGCACTATCTCACCTCACGACCCCGATCGCCAGAGTCGAAGGACACGGGGTTGGACGGGTACCCATCCCTACTCGATCGATGGATGAGAGAGACTGCTCCGGAGTCTTCCGCCTAACCGGGAGCGATCAGTAGGCGCAGCGGAGGCTCTCCGGTCCCCGATTGCGATAGGTCTCGATGAAGGTGGCGATCTCCGGATCGGCGGTGTCGTACGCCTTGAGCCGGTTCCACGCGGTGGCGACGATCGGATCGTCCATCTGCGCATTCGGCGAGAGGATCACCCGGTCGTCGAAACTTCCGACGATCTCACGCAGACCGGAGACGGTGTTGCCGTCGAGGTCGGAGCGGTACCAGATCGCGACCGTCCCGTGCTCGAGCGAATGGACGGCGAACTCGGCAGGAACCTGCGAATCGAAGATGCCGCACCGTGCCGAGTTCGGGCTGTGGGTGCCGCTCGTCGGTGTCGCCGTCGCGTAGACGGCGGTCCGACCGGCCGTCGCATGGGTCCGGCCCTCGTTGGTTTGCTGGGCAACCCCGGGCAATTCCGGGGGCACGGCCCTCTGGAAGATCACAAACCCCGCAGCTCCCGCGAGCACGACTCCCGCCGCCACCATGAGACCCGTCTTGATGCGACGCTGTCGGGTCCGCCGCCGCTTCGCGTCGGCTTCGGCGATCTTGCGTTCGTCGCGACGGACCCTCTTCGCTGCCCGCTTCTCCGCGTCGACGGGTTTCGTGCCGGGTCGCCGCTGCTTCGCCACTCGATTCCCTCTCGTACGGGTCGGTTCTTCGTTACCGGGGTCAACCCTGCGGTGTCCCCTCTATTCCCGCACGATCCGAATCGGGAACAGAATCCCAACAACCACCGTTCCTGCGTAGATAGCGGAGGCGGGCTTCCCATAGTTACGCAAGAACGAGGAGCGGCCGATGTCGCAGGAGATCCGTGTGAACCAGATCGAACGATCGAGACCGAGTGGGCCGGGGTCCCGGCTGCGTCATCAAGGCGTCGCGTGGTCGCTCGTCGGTGTGCAGGCGGCGTTGATCATCGGGATCCTTCTCACTCCGACCGGCAACGACTGGTCACTCTCACCGGCCGCTGCGGCTTTCGCTACGGCTCTCACCTGGCTCGGTCTAGGTCTCGTCGTCTGGGCGGTCCTGGTCTTCGGCCGGGGCGTGACGCCGTCGCCGATGCCCTCCCGGAAGGCGCGGCTCCGCACGAGAGGCCCGTATCGATGGATCCGGCATCCGATGTACACGGGCGTGATCACGCTGATGGCCGGATCTGCGCTGGGACGCCGAAACTGGATCGCCGCCGCACTCTGGGTCGTGCTCGTCGTCTTCTTCATTACGAAGATCCGCTGGGAAGAACGCCGACTCGTCGAGGCCTACCCGGGCTACAGGTCCTACCGGGAGGCGGTCCCGGCCCTCGTTCCATTCGGTCCGCGAGCCGCGCCAGCGCCCGGCCCCTCACCGTCGTCCTGAGGCGACCTCGATCAGCCGGTACAGCGCCGGTCTTGGATTGAAGGAGCGATCGATGAGACCGTGCCGCGGGTAGTAGCCCCGGTCGTGGTCCATGAACCCATCGAGGAACACATCGACCCCCGGGCGGGCTTCGGCGGCTCGAGCGGCCTCAGCGACGCGGTCGGCGACGGCCTCGTCGTCATCGAACACGGTGCTCTCGCTGCCGCGCGGAAGTTCGACGACCACACAGGCCCGCATCCCGCCTGCTTCAGCGAAATCACCGGCTTGAGCCACCCCGTCTTCGATCGCATCCGTCCACGCGATGCGAAACACGAGTTCGTCGAATCTCCTATCGGCCTCGATGCGCCGTAACCCGTCGATCATGTGGTCGTCATCGACACGGAATCCTGCCGCTACGAAGTGATGGAACGCAGCATCGGATGCGCCGACGGACACGATCGGAGCGATCGCAAGACGTACTCCGCCGAGGTCCGCTCCTCCGATCGAGGTGAGCGTGTCGCCGAACCTCTCCGGCGGCACGATGATCTCCCAACGGCGGAGATCGGAAGCGAGCGACCGCACGGTCTCTCGTGCTCGCCTACTCGGCACACCGGCCGAGAACACCGTGAAGCGCATGCCACGGGACGTCAGATCCCTCATCCTCACGGCACCGTCGGGTGTCGAGAGGTCTTCGATCGGAACACGCACGTCGCGGATCCTGGCCTCCCACAGCGCCAGTACCGTCGCGTCGTTGCGGATCCGTTTGCGGGTGAACTCGTCGAGGCCGGCGGTCGGGAAGTCGGTGACCGTCATCCAGCCGTGGCGCAGGGTCACACCGATCGGACTCTCCCACCCGCAGTCGAGAACCGTCTCAACCGGCACCGGAAGCGGCTGATCGGTCGAAACCGTTCCGTGCGATCGCAGTGGCCTCACGGTGTGGCCGTCGACAGCGACGTCGACGACGAAGATGCCCAACTTCGGCGGGTCGTCCCTCCCGTTCTCTGCCGGGGGTGCTACGCCGGCGACCTCGGAGTAGTCCGGACGCACGAATCCGGTCGACGGGGCAACGTACAGGTCGGTGGTCTCGTGCCGGTTGTAGAGGAAGGTGTGCACGTGGCCTGAGAAGACCGCCTCAATCTTGTGGCGTTCGACCAGGTCGAGCAGCCACGATCGTGCCGGCTCGCCGATGTTGTCGTAGTGCTCGTTCTCGTTCCGGTCGCGCACGAACGGCGGATAGTGCGTGAACAGGAACGTGCGTCGCCCGGAGGCCGCTGCGAGGTCGGCTTCCAGCCAGTGTCGCTGGCGCGCTTCCCGATCGAACCCCGAGTTCAGCACCTGCGTATCGACGATGACGAAGTGAAAGCCTCCGAAATCGAACGACCGGAACGACGGCCCCCATGCGTCCTCGAAAGCGCAGTAGTTCTCCTCCGCGACGGCGGGGACCGCAACGAGTGCGTCGGGCTTGTCCCCGACATCGTGGTTTCCCGGAACGAAGTAGATGGGGTGACGGAGCCGTTCATAGACGCCCGTGGCAAGATCGATCGCCTCGACATGCGTGTCCTCGACCGGGAGCGGATGAACGATGTCTCCGAGATGGACGACAAACGATGCGTCGATGCGGTTGCAGAGGTCGACGATGAACTCGTTGCGCTGGACCAGCCAGGCGTTCGAGGGATAGGCCTCGATCTCCTGCTCGGGTGGACGGATGTGGGAGTCGGCGATGACGATGAACCGGAACCCGGCACCGTCACGAATCGTCGGACTCTGGGCTTCCACGTTCATCCCTCTTCTCTC
>JAMBLK010000288.1 GCA_023336855.1 Actinomycetes bacterium | reverse complement strand
TCGGTACTCGGTACTCGGTACTCGGTACTCGGTACTCGGTAAGGACTTCTGCTAGATCTTCGACCGGATACCGGATACCGGATACCGTGGACTTAGCTCCTCTGAACCAGGTCTTCCAGAACCGCGTCGTAGGTCGGAGCAACGACAGACCAGTCGAACTGCTGCACAGTTGCCGCGAGCGCTCCACCTATCTCCCTCGCCGCGCCACGGTTCTCGATCGCCCATGTGACCTTCTCGGTCAACTCCGTTTGATCGTCGTACAAGCACCTGTCGCGGTGGGCTGCCGGGATCCGTTGGGGGTAGATGAGACGATCGGGGAGAACGGGGAACACACCTGCAGCCATCGCCTCGACGATCGCAATGCCGAAGAACTCGTGATGCGCCGTTGACACCACGATGTCCGCACGTCGCAGGATGTCCACATATTCGTCGTCGGATAGGAAGCCGTAGGCGACGAGGCGATCGCCCAGTAGTTCGGGAAGGCGATCGAAGGACTCCGGGGCGGAGACGAACCGCTCTCCAACGACGCCTACCTCGAAGTCGATGCCCCGGGAAATGAGCGACTCGATCAACTCGACGAACTCGTCGGGTCCCTTGTCGTGCTCCCATCGCTGGTTCCACAGGATGAGCGGTGGATCATTCTGAACCGGGTCGGTTCGCTCGCCCAATCTCGCCAGATCAACGCCGACCGGGAGCACGATCGATCGCCGCTCCACGTCACGAACCAGTGCACCGTGCCTCCGATCGGGGAACTGCCGGAGGAAACTCTCGGCCTCCTCGAAGAAGAGATCGCGATGGAACGCTGAGTTGAATATCGGTAGATCCGCCGATGCAGCGCTCGCCCAGTTCACCATCGGGTACGTCTGGTCCGGCCGGTCGAGTGGAGAGAGCGGGTAGGCGAACTGGCTCTCATGAAAGTAGGCCGCGACCGGCGCGGTGCCGATCGTGGCTCGTGCCGCGCCCATGAAGGCTCCGACATTCATCATCGAGGAGACGAGCACGACGTCGGGCGACTCATCGAGGATGCCCGCGGCGGCATCTGCCAGGGTCAGGTGCGCACCGTGCATCCGCCACTTCCAGAAGCGCGCTTCGTGCGTCAGGAGCGTGACCTCGTGGGCGCTGGTCGCCTCGTAGCCGTCCGACCAGGCCCGATGCGAGCCGCCGTAGTAGGACTCAACGAGGAGGACCCTCACCGCTATAGCTCCCGGCGTCCGGACAGCGCCCGGCCGAGGGTGATCTCGTCGGCATAGTCCAGGTCACCGCCGACGGGCAGACCGGACGCGAGCCTGGTCACGGTGACGCCGAGCGGCTTCAACAATCGGGCGAGGAACATCGCCGTCGCGTCGCCTTCAAGTGTCGGATTCGCCGCAACGATGACTTCTGTGACGTTCTCCGCGCTGACACGGTCGAGGAGTTCCTTCGCCCGGAGTTGATCCGGACCGATCCCCTCGATGGGAGAGATGGCACCGCCGAGGACGTGATAGCGGCCGTTGAACTCCCCGGTCCTCTCGATCACGGGAATGTCCTGAGCCCGTTCAACAACGCAGATGATGGCGGTGTCGCGTCTCAGGTCACCACAGATCGAACACTCCTCTTCAGCGGTGACGTTGTAGCACCGAGAGCAGAGGCGGACCTCGCGCCGCATCGACGTGATCGCGTCGGCGAGCCGCACTGCGTCCGTCTCGTCTGCGTTGAGGAGGTAGAAGGCGAGACGCTGCGCGCTCTTGCGGCCGATCCCCGGAAGCCGGGCCAGTTCATCGACGAGACGTTGGACCGGAGGTTCGAACATCAGCCGAGCAGACCGCCGAGATCCATCCCCCCGGCCACGCCACCCATCGAATCGGCTGCATCGTCTGAAGCCGCGGCAAGCGCCTGGTTGACGGCGGCCACGACGAGATCACCGGCCATCTCTGGATCGTCGGGATCGAGAACACCAGGATCAAAATCGACCGAAACAAGTTCTCCAGAGCCGCGCACGACTGCTTTGACAACACCACCGCCGGCGGTGCCCTCATACGTCTTGACGGAGAGTTCGGCCTGCGCGGCCTCGATATGAGCCTGCATCTGCTGCGCCTGCTGCATCAACTGGCGCATATCGTTCGGCATTTGTGGTGACATGGTTTGAAGAGTACTGAGTACTGAGTACTGAGTATTGAGTACTGCTCTACTCTTCGGCCCAATGACCCGTTACCAAGCTCTCTATCGCAAGTACCGACCGCAGCGGTTCGATGAGATGATCGGGCAGGATCATGTGGTTGGGACACTCACTCGCGAGGTCACGGACGAGAAGGTCGCCCACGCCTACCTTTTCGCAGGCCCCCGCGGAACCGGAAAGACGACCACGGCCCGCCTCCTCGCCAAGTCGCTCAACTGCACCAATCGCACCACGGACGCCGAGCCGTGCAACGAGTGCGCTTCCTGCATCGGGATCACCGAGGGAACCTCTCTCGACGTCATCGAACTCGACGCTGCGTCGCACAACAAGGTCGAGGACGTGCGAGAGATCAGGGTCAACGTCGGAACGGTTGCCGCCGCGGAAGGCGCCCAAAGAATCTACATCCTGGATGAAGCTCACATGCTGTCGCGTGCCGCCGGGAACGCACTCCTCAAGACACTCGAGGAGCCACCGGAGCACGTCGTCTTCATCCTCGCCACCACCGAGCCGTACAAACTACTCGACACCATCAGGAGCCGTTCCCAGCGGTTCGACTTCCACCCGGTGTCGTCGGAAACCCTCATCGAATACCTTGCTGAGATCTCGAAACGGGAGGGTTTCACCGCCGATCACGCCGGTCTCTCGATGATCGCAACTCACGCCCGCGGATCGGTCCGGGACTCGATGAGTCTGCTCGAACAAGTCGCAGCCCTAGGGGACGGAACGGTCGCGTCGGAAGGTGTCACCCGGGCGCTGGGCCTGGCAGATGACGAGGCCTTCACCGGACTCGTCGATGCGATCGCCAACCAGGATGCACCGGCGGCTCTCGGTCTCGTTGCGCAACTCGCCTCCCGCGGCGCCGACCTCCGCCGGTTCGTCGCAGACTCCCTTGGTTTCTTCCGAGGCATCTTCCTCGCCCAGTACGCACCCAACCTCGAGGAGATCACGGACGAACCTCCGGAGATCCTCGATGAGTGGCGTCGACTGGCGAAGACCATCTCCTCGTCCGATGTGTTGCGTGCCATCGACCTGTTCTCAGAAGCGCTTCTCCATCTCCGCCAGGGTCGTGAAGAACGACTCATGCTCGAACTCGCGGTGATCCGCCTGACCCGGCCGGAGACCACGGTCGACGCTGCGGCGCTCGCGGTTCGGATGGATCGGTTAGAGAGGGACGTGAAGGCGGGGGCTACCAGCCACCAGCTGCCAGCTGCCAGCCCGAAAGAGGCGGACAGCAGACAGCGGACAGCAGACAGCAGGCCGAAGGTGGCTGCCAGCTACCAGCCGCCAGCCACCAGCCCGAAAGAGGTGGAAGCGGACAGCCCGAAAGAGGCGACTGGGAACAGCCCCGAGTCGGAGACGGCCGAAGCTGTACCCAGTACTCAGTACTCAGTACCCAGTACCGACGGCGAAGCCGGCCCATCTCTCTCTGACTTCTCGGCTGCTTGGCCGGTCATCGTCTCGCGGATCCGAACGGACTTCGGTGCTCGCCGGCATGCCTTCGTGAAGGTCGCCGAACCGAGGTCGGTCGAGGGGTCCGTTGCCGTGCTCACGATGCCTTCGCACCAGCACTTCCATCTCGAGCAGTTGAACGCCGACGATCAATTGCTCGGCGCACTCGCAACGATCGCTGCCGAGATCCTCGGAAGCACCATCACGCTCCGCTTCGTTTCGGACGACGCACCGGCGCCGGCCGCGCAGGAAGTCGTGGATGAGACACCCGTTCGTGCGCCTGAGAAGGACGACCTCGAAGAAGGCAAGGATCCCGAGGATCCCGCCGACGTGATCGCCGACATGCTCGGCGGGAAGATCGTCGAGGAGTGAGGATGCGCCTCGGAATCGATCTCGATGGCGTTGTCGCCGACTTCAATACCGGCTGGGTGAATCGTTACAACGACGAATTCGGATCGAATGTGAGCAGTGACCAGGTCGACTCATGGGACGCCATGGGCGACCTCACGCACTTCGAATCCATGGGTGCATTCTGGAGATGGGCATCGAGAGGCACCCACGGTTCGGTGTTTCGACACCTCGAGACCTACCCGGACGCCCTCGACACGCTGACCCGGTTGAGCAAGCATCACGAGATCGTGATCATCACGGCGAAACCGGACTGGGCGGTCCACGACACGTTCGCGTGGATCTCGGATCAACGCATCCCAACGCGTGAACTGCACATCACCGACGCCAAATGGCGGGTCCCCTGCGACGTCTATCTCGACGACTCTCCCCGTCAGGTCATCGAACTCCACATCAACCGGCCTGAGGCAATCGTGTGCCGGTTCGTGCGCCCCTGGAACGAGTCGGTCCCCGGCACGCGAGAGATCCACGATTGGGACGATTTCGAAATGCTGGTTGACAGCCTCCAGAGCTGATCCGGTTCGGCATCGTTCTCCACACACGAGTATCCTGAGCGTCGCTGGATAGGGACGCATCCGCGTCCAGACAACTACGGGAGAACAAATGAGGAAATCACCTCTGATTGTCCTGCTCCTCGCCTTCGCGATGCTGATTGCAGCCTGCGCGAGCACGGGCGATGAGGAGACCACCACCGCAGCCGCGGCGGAGGAAACAACGACTACTGCAGCCGCAGCGACGGACGAGACAACGACTACTGCGGCCGCCGAGGAAACGACCACGACCGCAGTCGACCCGACGGCCGATTGGCCCGAAGAAATTCTCTTCGGATTCATTCCGTCTGAGAAGCAGGAGAAACTCGCCGACACGGTGCAGCCCTACATGGACTATCTCACCGAAGAACTCGGCATCACATTCACTGGCATCATCACCGCCGACTACAACGGCCTCGTCGTCGCCATGGGCGCCGGCAACGCCGACCTTGGTGCGTTCGGCCCGTTCGGCTACGTCCAGGCCCAGGAGCAGTATCCCGAAATCGGCGTGCTGATCCAGTCGATCCGATTCGGATCCGACCTCTACCACGGCCAGTGGTTCACGAACGATCCGTCGATCTGTGAAGACGAGCCGGTCATCGGCGCGTACGAATGGGTCGATGGTGTACCGACGATCATGGATCCGACCGAAGTACCGGCCCTCCAGGTTGGTTGGGCATACAACGATGGCGTACTCGGACCTGAGGTTCTCGAAGACGGCCAGGCCGTCGCCCAGGGCCTCGTCTGCACCGCGTCACTCGAAGCAGTGAAGGGCAAGTCGATTGCCTTCACGAGCGCGACGTCGACCTCGGGCGGAGTGTTCCCGCAACTCCAGCTCTTCAACCTCGGTATCGACATCGAGGAAGACCTCGAGTACTCGTACCTGACGTCGCATGACGCCACCGTCGCCGCCGTCTACAACGGCGACTTCGACATCGGCCTCAGCTTCGACGATGCCCGTCGCACGCTCCGCAAGGAGAAGACGGACGTTGGCCAGAAGGTCATCGTGTTCAACATCACCGACGACATCCCCAATGACGTCGTTGCGGTACGCGGTGGGCTGCCTGAGAGCCTCCAGCTCGCGATCTTCGATGCCACGAAGACGTATCTCGGCACCGAAGAGGGCGAAGCCATCTTCGACGAGATCTACGGTTGGACCGACATCCGGCTCGCACGCGACGAAGACTTCGACGTCGTTCGCGAAGCGGCCGTCAAGCTCGGCGTAGCAGACGAATAGGAACGGCGAACGGGGGCCGGTCGTTCGACCGGCCCCCGGCCATTCCACCGACTCATGGGTTTCATCGAATTCACCAACACGTCCGTCACGTACCCGGGAGGGCTCGTCGCTCTCAGGGACGTGACATTGACCATTGATGAGGGCGAGTTCGTCGTCGTCGTCGGTCTCTCCGGAGCAGGGAAGTCGACCATGCTCCGGGCCATCAACGGTCTTGTTCCGGTCTCCGGATCCGTACTCGTCGACGGCCGGGAAGTCGTCGGTGCATCCCAATCCGAACTGAGAGCGATCCGATCCGACGTCGGCATGATCTTTCAGACCTTCAACCTCGTGAACCGATCTCGCGTCGTCAACAATGCACTGATGGGTCGGCTCTCGAAGGTCCCCCGCTGGCGCAGCCTCCTCGGCCTTTGGCCCGCCGAGGACAAGGAGATCGCACTCCAATCCCTCGAACGCGTCGACATCGTTGAGAAGGCCTACATTCGCGCATCCGACCTCTCCGGAGGACAGCAGCAGCGCGTCGGGATCGCCCGCGCCCTCGCTCAAGAGCCCAAGATCATCCTCGCCGACGAACCGGTCGCCTCACTCGACCCGGTCACGTCACACATGGTGATGCGTGACCTCCAACGCATCAACCAAGAACTGGGCATCACCACGCTCATCAATCTCCACTTCCTGGATCTTGCCCGTCAGTACGGCCGGCGTCTCATCGGCCTCAATGACGGAGTCGTTGTCTTCGACGGCGACATCGCCGATGTCAACGACGAAGTCTTCCGCGGCATCTACGGGCGTGCCATCACACCCGACGATCTACTCAACGAAAAGTGACCCTCTTCGATCCAGAGACCCAGGTACGGCCCGTCGAACCACCGCGCGCCGTCCACTACCTGCTCCCTCTCGCCGTCGGGATCATCGCGACGGGTGTCGTCAGCTGGGCTGGACCGGTGGGGCCTCTCTGGGGCGCCCTGGTCGGACTCGCTACCTTCGGCGTACTCTTCTGGATCGACGTCACGAAACACTGGATCGACGCCGTCGTTCTGGTCGTCGGCGGGATCCTCGGACTCTCCTTCTTCGACTGGGTACTCGCCGCGCGCACCGGTCCGATCGATTTCAAGCTCTCACTCGTGGCCGCGATCGGGTGGCTCATCTACGGAGCGGCCACCGGTTTCGTGGTCTATCGCAATCGCCCGGGCTACCGGCCGACGATCATCGGCTACCAGGCACTCGCATGGGGTGGGGGCGCCACGCTCGCTCTCTTCACCGCGACCTCGATGGGTGTTCTCGCTCCACTGAATGCTCGACAGATCGGCAACGGTGAGATCCAGGCGCTCACCGTCGGACTCTTCGTCGTCACCGGCCTGTCCGCTGCAGCCGTGGGCCTCGGAGCGAACCTGTCGCTCGCTACACGACTCCCCTCTTTGTTCGCAGGAGGCGTCGTTCTCGTCCTCACGGTGATGGCCTACAACGAGATCCAGTTCTCCACAGCGGCGATCGCAACACAGATGACCCGGATCGGTGAGATCGCCGACGACTTTTGGCCGCCGGTCTGGAAGTGGCCGAAGAGCCTCGGCCAACCGGACACGTTCAACATCATTCAGCCCTTCATCGAGACGTTCCAGATCGCGATCGTCGGTGCCGTCACCGGGAACCTTCTCGCTCTTCCGCTCGCGTTCTACGCCTCCCGCATGACCTCACCGTCGAACGTTGCCTACCGGATCGCGAAGGGATTCCTCAACGTCGTTCGTACCATCCCCGACCTGGTCTGGGGCATCTTCTTCGCCACCGCCGTCGGTTTCGGCAATCCTTTCGCCGGGGCATTGGCCATGATCATGTTCTCGCTCTCCATCATGGCCAAGCTGCTGTCTGAGACGGTCGACTCGATCAGCATCGGACCGCTCGAAGCTGCTCGCGCCTCAGGTGCCACGCACACGCAGGTCATCGAGTACGCCGCGTTCCCCCAGGTGAAACCGAACTACGTGGCTTACTCCCTCTACATCTTCGAGTTGAACATCCGGGCATCCGTTGTGATCGGCTTCGTCGGCGCCGGCGGCATCGGCCGCCTCCTCAACGAGCGTCGCAACTTCTTCCAGTGGGATCAGGTCATGGCGATCGTCATCGTGATCTTCGTCTCCGTACTGCTGATCGAATGGCTCTCGATCTGGGCGAGGAGGAAACTGGTATGACCGTACCTGACCTCAACCCCGATCAGAAGATGGAGCAGTTCCGGCCCGAGGAGCCCATCGGCCCGCGAATCGTCCGCTGGGTCGTCACCATCCTGGTCGTCGTGCCCTTCATCTGGGCGGTCATCGGCCTCGAGATCTCGCCGGAACGCATGTACAGGGCACCCGCCGAGATCTGGGTCCTCCTCACCGGCATGTTCCCTCCCGATTTCGACGACAGCGGTCGGATCGTCTCGAAGCTCCTGGAGTCGATCTACATCGCGTGGATCGGGACGATGATGGGCGCCGTCTTCTCGTTCCCGCTCAGCTTCATGGCGGCGACCAACGTGGCCCCGCGCTGGATGACGATCCCGACAAGAGCGTTCCTGAGCGCAATCCGGGCATTCCCGGAACTGATTCTCGCCATCATCCTGATCGTGCCGTTCGGTCTAGGACCGTTCACCGGGGCACTGGCGATCGGCCTTCACTCCATCGGCACACTCGGCAAGCTGTCCTCCGAGGTGATCGAGGGCGTCGACGGTGGACCGGTCGAGGCGATCGGCTCAGCGGGAGGGACTCTGCCACTGCAGATGCGGTACGGCATCGTCCCACAGGCCATGCCGAACATCGTTGCGTACTGGCTATACCGGTTCGAGATCAACATCCGTGCTTCCGCCGTGCTCGGCCTCGTCGGCGCAGGAGGCATCGGTGCCGAGATCGTCGCCCGGCTCTCGTTCCGTGCAGACTGGCCAAAGGCCGGTGCAGCGTTGCTCGCAACGATCGGCGTCGTCCTTGTCGTCGACGCAGTGTCGTCATCCATACGGCGGAGGATCATCACCGGACAGCCATCGACCAGTCTGCTGTCGAAGGGCATG
Source organism: Actinomycetes bacterium (assembly GCA_023336855.1). Taxonomy (GTDB): domain Bacteria; phylum Actinomycetota; class Acidimicrobiia; order Spongiisociales; family UBA5794; genus JAHEEL01. The sequence continues at coordinate 2,844 of JAMBLK010000288.1, read as the reverse complement.
ATCGCTATCACGGGTGCCGGACGACCCCCCAGCACCGAACTCAAGACCTGATGACAGCCTTCCGGCTCCGCACACGCAGGGCGGCGGAGACACTCGAAGAGAAGATCCTCTCCCCGGCGGCGACGCTCTCGGTCGACTCGGCCGGGAGAAGTGTGTCCGAAGAACCGGATCGGTGGAGGACCGCTTTCGAACGCGACCGGGACCGCATTCTCCACTCGAAAGCGTTCCGTCGGCTGAAGCACAAAACCCAGGTCTTCATGAACCCGGAGGGCGACCACTACGTCACTCGACTCACCCATACGCTCCAGGTCACGCAGGTCGGCGGCGCCATCGCACGGGCCCTCAGTCTGAACGAGTCATTGACAGAGGCGATCTGTCTCGGTCACGATGTGGGTCATTCCCCGTTCGGGCACACCGGTGAGGATGCGCTGAGCGAGTTCGTCGACGGCGAGTGGCGCCACTCCGCCCAGTCGGTCCGGATCTTCGAAGTGCTCGAACCCCTCAACCTCACATTCGAGGTCTTGGATGGGATCATGGCTCACCCGTGGAAGGTCGAAGTCCCGGCACAGACCTCCGAAGGTGCGATCGTTCGATTCGCCGATCGCATCGCATACCTCGCCCACGACGGACTCGATGCGATTCGCGCCGGCGTGCTGCGGCCAACCGACTTTCCCGGACCGGTTCTCGACACTCTCGGTGAACCGGGGCGTGAGTGGATCGATACGATGATCACATCCGTGATCGAGACGTCAATGGAGCGTGACGAAGTCGCGATGGACGATCGGACGCTCAATGCCATGCTCAAACTCCGGGGCTTCATGTTCGAGCATGTCTACCTGAGGGCAGACGTCGAACCGCAGCGGATACGGGCCAGAGAGATCGTCAGGGGTCTCGTTGACTATTACGTCGCTCATCCGTCAGAGATCCCGGACACCTACCGCCACGATGATGCCGACACACTGACGCAGGTGATCGACTTCGTGGCAGGCATGACCGACCGCTACGCGATCAGCCGCTACGACGACCTGTTCAGACCATCCCTTTTCTAGCTTCCAGCTACCAGCCGCCAGCTACGAGCAGGACCCCAATTCCGCCGGAGTCGTCTTCGATCTGGCTTCCTCGTGGTTCGGTCGAGCTGGTGGCTGGAAGCTGGGGGCTGTCTTCAGCTTGTCAACATTGACACGACCGCTAGTACTGCCAGATTGACAAGGGTCCATATCAGAGCGACCGTGGCGTAGCGGCGGATCCAGCGTCCCCATGTCTCTGAGCGGACGGCGAGCGCCGTACCGAACACGTGCCAGAGGGGCAGGCTCGTCACAGCACCGAAGATCAGGACAGTCGTTCGCGACACTTCGATGAAATCGAACGAGAGGAACCATGTCGTCGGGAGCGCAATGACAAGCATGAGAGCCGCTATGAAGCTCGAGGCAAGATCCTGCAGATCACCGGGCTCTCTGAACCCGACTGCGAGCGCCATCACGATCATCACGATCGGATAGGACAGCGCCATCAGACCGGCCGTCGTTCGCCCAACCGTCGTCCGTCGGGGTGCGAACGACACCCTATCTGCAGACATGGGTCTCTCGATGCGGCATCATCACAAGGCTACTCCTCACGCATCGCCTCCGCTCCGATCGAGCCGTTCGGAGGGTCGGTTGAACGTCGCGAAATCGAGGTCTCCTGCAGGGTCTCGTCTGGCGAATACCCGCCTTCAAGGTCTAGCCTGGAGTACTGCATGTCCTCATCGAAATCATTCTCACCGATCATTCTCGTCCTCCTCCTCGGACTGCTCGCGGTCGCCCCGATTCCCGCCGGTGCACAGACGCAGGGTGCCGTCGATGATGCCCAGGCCGCTCAGGATCGGGCCTACCGCCAACTCCTGGAGGCCAACGAGGCCGTCGGTCAGGCGATGTCCGAACTCGAGGCGATCGACGACGAGGTCCATGCGCTGGGCTACACGGTCACGGTGCTCGATCGGAAGATCGTCGAGTTCGACGAGCAGGTCGCCGATCTCCGGGAGAGTGCCCAGGAACTCGTCGTTGAGGCGTACACGAATTCAGGGACCGGCCTTGTCACGGCGGCGTTCACCGCGGGCTCGATCCAGGATCTCCTCACGAGTCAGACCCTCATCGGAGAGGCCACCGAGCGTGACCTCGCGTCGCTCGACCTTCTTACGGCCGTCAACCGGGAGAACGACCGGCTGAAGGCGGAAGTCGCCGAGAAGCGAGCCGAGGTTGAGATTCTTCAGGAGAATCAGAAGGTGCTCGTCGAGAGACTCGCCAACGAGCGCGCCAAGGCGGATGCGATCTATGACGAGGCTCAAGACAAATACAAGGACGCCTACGCGAAGTATCAGGCCGAGTTGAAGCGCCAGGCCGAAGCAGAAGCCCGTCGTCAGCGGGAGGAAGCTGCCCGCCAGGCGGCTGCCAACAACACGTCCGCAGCCGCAAGCAGTAGCGCCGCAGCCGGCGTACCGGCCTCGAGCACTCCCGGCGTGGTCTGTCCCGTTGCCGGCAACACCTGGTTCACCAACACCTGGGGAGCGCCGCGCTCAGGAGGCCGAACACACAAAGGCGTCGACATGATGGCCTCCACTGGGACTCCTCTCGTTGCTATGGATTCAGGCAGGATCCGGATGAACTGGCACTACGCCGGCGGTCGCCAGGTCTACGTGTATGCCGACAACGGCTACTTCTACTACTACGCCCACCTGAACGCATACCCGTCAGGCCTCGTCAACGGCCAGCGTGTCTCAAAGGGACAGGTCATTGGCTACGTAGGGTCAACCGGTAACGCCTCCGTCTCACATCTCCATCTGGGAATGGGACCAAGCTCCGGTGTCTA
>JAMBLK010000287.1 GCA_023336855.1 Actinomycetes bacterium | reverse complement strand
TCAGTCCCCGCGATGTTGGTCGCGGCGGAGTCGCTGATCGGACGAGGACCGGGCCTCACTCCCGAAGGTGACGACTACCTGGCAGGTGCTCTTGCCGCGATCCGGACGCTTGGTGATGCGCTGGGCAGGCCGGACACGGCTGTGCTCCTCGATTCGCTCGCCGATCCGCTCAAGCGACTTGCGCGAAGTCGAACGACGACATTCTCGGCCGCTCTGATCAGCCATGCCGTCGACGGTCAGGTTGCGGCACCCGCAGGATCCCTACTCCGTGCCCTCACCGGCCGGGGCGATGTTGCAGACAGCCATCGAGACCTCACCCGTGTCGGCCACACCTCGGGACCGGCGTTGGCTGCAGGCATGATCCTCGGCACCCATTCACTCCTTCAATCTCAACCGCATTCCAACGGAGGCAAGCAATGATCGCTCGTGTCGAGATACACCCCGGTCGCTACCACGACTCGGTCAGGCTGATGCAAGCCAGCAAGGCCCTCCAAGGGGTCGAAGGCGTCACAGATGCCCTGGTCGCCATGGCGACCGAACTCAACCTCAGCCTGCTTGCCGACATGGGTTTCGACATGGACACGGTGATCGGTGTCGGGCCCAATGACCTCCTTCTCGCTATCCACGCCGAGAGCGAAGACGCCGTTGCTGCCGCTCACCGAGCGCTCGAGGAGGCGCTCACTCCGAAAGTCATCCGCTCCGGAGGGCTCGCCGCCCCCGACGCGAAGACCATCGGGACGGCTGCCAAGATCAACGGAGCCGACGTCGCCCTGCTGTCGGTCCCGGGAGAGCACGCCTTCGTCGAAGCGATGGAAGCGCTTCAGGATGGTCTGCACGTCATGATCTTCAGTGACAACGTGCCGATCTCCCAGGAGGTCGCCCTCAAGAAGTATGGGTCGGAGCACGGCCTCCTCGTCATGGGACCCGACTGCGGCACGACGATCATCAACGGCCTCGGTCTCGGATTTGCCAATGCCGTTCAACCGGGTTCCGTGAGCATGGTCGGTGCATCGGGCACGGGCATCCAGGAGATGTGTGCGCTGCTCGACGATGCCGGCGTCGGGATTCGACATGCGCTCGGCACCGGAAGCCACGACCTCTCCGAGGAGGTAGGCGCCTCGTCGACGCTGCAAGCGCTGGAAGCCCTCGACGCTGATCCCGGCACCGAGTTGATCGTCGTCATCTCGAAGCCACCGGCGGCCCCGGTCGCTGAGAAGGTCCGCCGCGTTGCTGCAGAGTGCGCTACCCCGGTCGTGATCACCTTCATGGGAGAGACAACGCTCGAAGAGGGGGCCGGCGAGGTGCTCGATACGCTCGGGCTTCCGCGACCCGTCTACGGATCGTGGGAGGCAGCGAATGAGGATCACCGGCCCGGCACGGTACGCGGGCTGTTCTCCGGTGGGACGTTGCGCTCCGAGGCCCGCCACGTAGCGGCGCCGCTCCTCGGCGAGATTGGAACGCGCGAGGGAGACGACGGGCATACGTTTATCGACTACGGCGACGACGAGTACACCCAGGGCCGGGCCCATCCGATGATCGACCAGACCGTTCGCGTCGAACGACTTGCAGCGGCGGGCCAGGATGAATCGGTCGGCGTGGTGCTGATGGACGTTGTCCTCGGATACGGATCCAACGCCAACCCTGCCGCCGAACTTGCCCCCATCGTGGAGCGGGTGGTCGGTGCAGGGGCAGCGGTCGTCGTATCGCTCTGCGGAACGCAGGGAGACCCCCAGGGCCGCGACGCTCAAGCCAGGATGCTCAACGAGGCGGGGGCGTCCGTGTACCTCTCCAACGCGGCGGCTGCAATCGAAGCGGCACGTCTCGCGACGACAAGGAGCTCATCATGAGTGACCTCAACCAGCTGCTCGACACCGAACCGGTCGTCGTCACAGCCGGAACCGACATGCTGGCGGCGTCGATCGAAGAGCAGGGCCCCGCCGTCGAGCGCGCCGACTGGCGTCCGCCGCATGCGGGAACCGAGGAAGCGCTCAACGTCCTCTTCTCCGACGATCAGATGAGGGACGCGAACGAGATCGCAATCAACCGGATGCTCGCGGTGCGCCCGCAATTCGTTGATGTCAAGGTCGCCAGGGACGTGTTCCCCGGCATGACCGACCGGACCTTCCTCCATGCCGGCCCACCGCTCGAATGGGAGCGAGCCAGCGGACCGATGCGGGGAGCGATCATCGGCGCCATGCTTTACGAGGGTCTCGCCGACGACCCCGACGACGCCGCTACCAAGGCCGCCCGCGGTGACATCCAACTATCGCCGTGTCACCACCACGGTGCGGTCGGTCCGATGGCCGGCGTGAC
>JAMBLK010000286.1 GCA_023336855.1 Actinomycetes bacterium | reverse complement strand
GCGTAGAAAGCGACTGCAATTGCAGTCGCTTTCTACGCCAGACTCCCAAGGGGGTTCTCCCGGAGGGTCGGCTGTGGCACGGTGGGGCTGTGAGAGACCGAGAGCAGCTCCTCGCCACATTGGCCCGCGGTCAGCGAGGCGTCTTCACCCTCAGCCAGGCCCTCGCGGTGGGTCTCTCTCGTAGAACGATCCGCGACAGGGTCCGCCGAGGAACGTTGGAGCGAATCCACCCGAGCGTTTTCGGATACCCTGGGTCCGACAACGGTTGGTATCGACACGTACTTGCTGCCGTGCTGTCAGCGCCCCAACCCGCAACTGCGTCCCACCGCACGGCGGCTTACATCTGGGGCCTCACCGATCGCAGGCCCGCGGTCGTTGAGATCGTTGCTCGTCGCCATCAACGAGTGCATAGACAACCGTTCATGGTCCACGAGTCCAAGGATCTCCTTGATTCCGACATCGTCACAGTCGACGGCATCCCGGTGACCACCGCGGTTCGCACGGTGGTCGACCTCGGAGCGTCGGCTCCGAAGCGGTTCGTCGAGAAGTGCGTCGACACAGGACTGCGCAAGAAGCTCTTCACCGCGTGGCAGGTCCGCTGCTTCATCGCCAGAGTCGCCCGGCCTGGACGCACCGGCGTCGGCACGATTCGCCCCATCATCAATGAGCGCCTGGCGTGGGACACCATCACTGAGAGCGATCTCGAGGACCTCTTCAGGGCTGTGGTTAGCCGATCTCCACATCCGATGCCGGATCCGCAGTACCGCTTGTTCGAGCCCTCAGGCGAATTCGTCGGACGATTCGACTTCGCCTACCCGACTCGCTTATCCCTGATCGAGACCGACAGCGAACGGTGGCACATGGATCCCGCTTCGTTCCAGCGAGATCGCGAGAAACAGAACCGTGCCCATGCCCTTGGTTGGACCGTCTATCGATTCACCTGGCGCCAACTCGTCGACGATCCCCAGTCCGTCCTCGACATCATCGCCGCGATCTGGACCGACTGAAGGAGTCTGGCGTAGAAAACGACAGGAAACACCGCCGTTTTCTACGCCAGACTCCATGGTCAGAAGGGCCAGGTGCTGAAGACCCAGAACACGCCGACGGCGGCGGCCAATGCGCCGGAACCGTACATCAGCCGCCTGATCCACACATCTCCAGTTCGGCCGGCAAGAGCACCGATTCCATAGGCGAACGCCCCCATAGCCACCACGGATGCGACGAGGTAGGCGAGGAGATACAGGATCGCTTCGTGGGTCGGGAGCGCCAACGCAGGCAGAACGCCGAAGAGATGTCCACCGCCTGCCACACCGTGGAAGATGCCAACTCCGAGCGCCGCGTGGTGGTGGGACCGGTCGCCGGGGTTGTGAGCGTGGACATGCTCGTGGTTTGCATCGTCGTGGACATGGGGGTGCTCGTGAATCTCAATCCTCCCCGCCCGGAAGATCGCCCAGGCCCCGATGCCGATGAGCAGGAACCCGACAAGGAACTCCGCCCACCCCGACCAGGCCTCCACGTCAACGAGACCTCTCAACGCCAGTCCGATTCCTCCGATGATGACCACACCGATGCCGTGACCGAGACCCCAGAAGACTCCGGTTCGTGCGGCACCGGACGGATTCTCAACAGCCGCCGGGGCAAGCGCCGCGAGGTGGTCGACACCGGAGAAGACGTGCAGGCCGCCCGCGGCGAACCCGGTGAGGATGGGAATCAT
>JAMBLK010000285.1 GCA_023336855.1 Actinomycetes bacterium | reverse complement strand
GGCGATGGCCGACAACGTTGCGTCGTCCATGATCAGGCCCTGTTTCAGTGGACCCCACGCTTCGATGACGATGCCTCGCTCGGCGCAATACTCGACGAGATCGGGGCTCTGGAGATGCGGATGGAACTGGATCTGGTTGATCGACGGGACCACGTTTGCGTTGTCGAGGAGCAGGTCCAGATGGTGCGTGAGGAAGTTCGACACACCGATGGCTCGAGCCTTGCCCGTGGCCTGAATCTCTTCCATCGCCCGCCACGTCTCGACCGTGTGCTCGGGCTTCGGCCAGTGCACGAGGTAGAGGTCGACGTAGTCCATCCCAAGTCGTTCGAGGCTGGCATCGATTGCAGCGAGGGTTGGTTCGTAGCCGTGGTCGCTGTTCCAGACCTTGGTCGTGACGAAGATCTCGGACCGGTCGATCCCGGACGCAGCGACCGCCCGGCCCACGCCCTCTTCATTGCGGTAGATCATGGCGGTATCGATGTGCCGGTAGTCGAAGTCGAGAGCGGTGGCCACGGCCTGCTCGATGTCCTCTCCGTCCTTGACTTTGAACGTGCCGAAGCCCAGAAGCGGGATGTTGACGTTGCCGTGCAGGGCAACGGTTGTATCAAGTGAGATGCTCATTGGGAGAGCCTCCCACATCTGCGTTGCAACGGGTACCTGGAGTGGTCGGTATCGCCGGTTGCTACCCTTATCTGACCGTGATGAATAGCAGAGACACTGGGACGACACCAATCGGTGACGGGGAGCCTCAGCAGCCTGCTCGTCGCCGGGCGATGACCGTTCTGTCGTGGGCGAGTTACCTCGACAGGGCGCTCACCTGGGGAATCGAGCCCGGGGAACGCGACGAGATTCTCCGCGAGCGTGAAGCCGACCGATACGAACACGTGGCGGATCCCAGCGCATCGATGGCATTAGTCGTGACGCGGTCCGTCTTGAGCGCCCTCGCGGACATCTGGTACCGCTTCGTCGGGGCCGAGACGTCGGCGCTGCCACTAGCGATAGTGTTCGGCGTCGTTGGTCTTGGAGCAGTCGCCGATACGTTCACGAGAGGCATCACGCCGACGCTCGCCGGTCTCAACCTCGTGACCGGGATCGGCTACCTCGCGATGGCAGCGGCCGGACTTCGGCAGCCGCGCAGGCTGCAACGAGCATGGCTCCTCCCGGGCCTGGTGCTTGCATCTCTCGGGACGCTTGCCGGTGCGGTCATGTTGCCACCCACCGCCGAAGCCGGTCTGTTCGGTTGGGTTGCGAAGGTCGCTCTCGCCGGTGTGGGAACGGGACTTGCCGTCGTCGCCGTGACCCTCATTCGCCCTCACTTCGATCGAGTCTGGATCGTCCGAGGTGGCGCGATCATCTGGGGGTCGGCGCTGTTCATGGCCGTGGGGGAGCTCGGTTGGACGATTGCTGACGCCCCCGTCTACTCGAGTCGCTGGTCGAGTCTGATGGTTGCGTTCGCGTGTGTTGTGGGTGCGGCCGTCATCGCTCGCCTTCGCAACATCGAGGTGGCTTGACAAAGCCCCGGGGGACGAAGGAGTACTGTGTGATGGAGACAGGGGGAGGAAGATCATGAGAAGAAAAGGGGACACCGAACTGGTTACGAACGAGGTGAAGCTGCTGTTGGCAGCCATCTCGATGACGACCTCGGGTGACTCGGAATTCCACGGCTATTCGCTCGCGAAGGAACTGGCGCATCTCGAAGGTGCCCAGACGCCGATGTCACAGTCGACGCTGTACCGGGCGCTGCGGAGGCTCGAGGAACGAGGAGCTCTCCGGAGCCGATGGGAATCGATCGAGGAGTCCCAGGTCGACGGCCGAGACGGACCCCCGCGCCGCTACTACACGATCACGGCGGACGGTGTCGCTGCGGCCAGAGCCGCCGTCGCAAGATCGGAGCAAGCCCAACGGACCGCCACCTGGCAGACCTGGGTACCGAGCTTCGAGAGGAGCTAGTTGCAGCAGCGAAGGAAGCACCCAGAAGAACGCTCTCTCGCTCTGTGACGTCGAGTCTCGCCAGGGCAACCACGTTGCCTGTCCCCTGCGGCGACTGACACGGCCTACCCGTCGGAGGCGTCGGTGTTGTGATCCGCTCGGGAGTGACGGCGGAACGTGTGGAGGCCCGCCGCGATCAGGGTGATCGACACCACCAGGAGTGATGCGATCAGCATCGTGTTGCGCCAATCCGATGTCTCATCCTGGACGGACTCGATCGTTGAGGCCTCCTGTTGCTGCCAGGGTGGTCCTCCGCCTCCGCCCTGCCGACCCCTGCCGGACGGCGTTGCGACGTCAGGGGCAGTGTCTTCCCAGGACCGGATGAATCCAACGATCGATTGGATTTCTGCGTCGGTCATACGGTCGCCCCACGCGGGCATCGGCGTGTCCGGAACACCGCGGGTGACGATCTGCTGGATCGCAGCATCGGACGTCTCCAGGAGGAACGACGTGACGTTGAGAGCCGGGATCCGTCCCGTGCCCTGTCCGTCGTCGCCGTGGCACCGTGCACAGTTCGCCAAGTAGAGGGATTCGCCAAGAGCAAGCGATTCCTCCGTCACGGCGATGGGGACGTCGGGGGCCGGGATCGCACCGATGGGAATCTCGTCCCAGCGTGTGATGAGCGTCACCAGATCGTCGATCGTCTCGGTGTCAAGTGCGCCTTGCCATCCGGCCATCAGGGTGCCCGGGACACCGAGTTCGATGGTTCGGGCAATGTCGTCGGGCGTCTGATCTCGTACGATCGGATCGTTGAGCGCAGGTGCCAGGGCGGTTCCCAATCCGTCGGCACCGTGACAGGCGACGCACTCGCTCGAATACGTGATGATGCCCCGCTGGAGAGATTCACCTTCGGGGAGGAGTCCGACCTCCCCAAGGACGACAGGGTCGGGTTCGGCGGAGAACGGAACGAGCGGTGCCAAGCCGGCATTGACGGTGTAGTCCTGGACGGCCGTCCAGTCTCCATGCTGGACCAGCGCCACCAACTCAGAGACCTGATAGTCACTGAATGGGCCGCCCTCTTCGAGGGCCCAGGCAGGCATGGCCGTGTTGAAGCGGCCTCTGGCAATCGTCTTGAACAGCGTGTCGAAGTCCGTACCGCGCAGCGCCTCACTATTGAGAGCGGGATTCGAGCCGATACCCTCTCCTGCGATTCCGTGGCACACCGAGCACTGTTCGGCATACAGCGCAGTGGCCTCATCGATCTGCGTGTCGAGGATCTCCTGTTCGGCTGCGACGATGCGAGCCGGTTCCCGGGCGATCGCAAGGCCGAGCCCGACGAGGATCGCAATCGTTGCGATAAATGCGAGCACGATCTCGATCTGCCTGGTGAGGTTCACGGGTACACCACCTGGGACAGATCGAACGCATCTCTGGCGAGGGCCGCTCCTGTATCGACGCTGACGATGGCGTTCGCGATGATGACCTCGAACAGGTCAAGCGGCCGCGGGGCAGGGGGATTGAGGACCGTACCGGCGTCGTCGAACTGCGAGTTGTGGCATGGGCAGATGAAGAGCTGCTCGCTCTGTTCCCACGGCACCGTGCACCCCAGATGAGTGCACCGTTGGTGGATGGCCAGGAAGCCGCCGTCGTCGAACCGGGTCAGGTAGAAGCGACCGTTGATGATCTGCGTGACCGATCCCGGTGGGAAGTCATCAACGGCCCCGGCGGTGATGATGCTGCCGAAGTCCCCCTCGGCGAGTCGGGGCTGGAGATAGGCGAACCCGATACCGCCGAGTTCGATGACGACCAGTGCTCCGAGGCCGGCGCCCGCATACTTCAGGAACGAACGGCGGTTCATGCCTTCGTCGTCGGTGGTCGGGTTGTCGAGTGGTTGATCGTTCATCGGATTCCCTAGTGCGCCGCCGGCATGTCCCACGGCCAGAACAGCTCCATGCCGGGACCCCGAAAGAAGACGCCGATCACGGTGAGGACGATCAGCGCGACGACAGCAAACGTGAAGAGGAACAGGATTCGTTCTTCGAGCGTGCCCTTCAGCACTCGGTCGATCCACAGGTCCAACAGAGCCAGAGCCATGACGACGAGGGCGAGGGGGATGAACCCGTTGGAGATGATCGTCGGCCAGTTAGCGAGCCAGTTCGTCCAGTCGAAGAACCGATCATCGGCCACGACCCATGCCGACGTCATGATCAGCGAGAAGCCCGTCGCCATGACGGCGAGCGAACGTCCGCGTTTCGACCGGAAGTAGATCCCCTCGTGTTCTTTGGAGTGATCGATGAACGGCAGGGCGAAGATCCCGGCCAGGGCGACCGTTGGGATCACGATCGCTGCGACGAACGGATGGAAGTGGAGCAGCAGTTCCTGGATGCCCATGAAGTACCACGGGGCCTTGGCGGGATTGGGGCTGACGTTGGGGTCGGCGATGCCTTCGAGCGGTGCGGCGACGAAGACCGAGAAGGTGATGATGATCGCGATCCAGGCCAGTGCCCACACCGCCTCTCTGCGAACGAGATGGGGGATCGTGGTCACCCGTGTCGGCCGCTCGATCGGTGCTTCCCCGATGTCCCGGGGGACGGTGAGACCGCCGTCCTTGCGCACTCGCCAGAAGTGGAGCGACATGAGGATGACGAGCGACAGCGGGATGAACGAGATGTGGAGGGAGTAGAAGTTGAGGAGCGTTGCCCCGGTCACTTCCGGTCCGCCGAGGAGGAGTGAGCCGATCTGGTCGCCGACGAAGGGGATGTAGGAGACGAGGCTCGTGCCGACGGTGATGGCCCAGAAGGCGAGTTGGTCCCAGGGGAGGAGGTAGCCGGTGAAGTTGGCGCCGAGGATCAGGAGGAGCATCACGACTCCGAAGATCCAGTTCACCTCACGCGGTGGACGGTGGGCGCCGGTGAAGAACACCCTGAGGAGGTGGAGTACGGCCACGATGATCAGCAGGTTCGCCGACCAGTGATGGACGTTGCGGAGGAGATCGCCGAACTAGACGTTGGATCGGAGGTTCAGGATGTTCAGGTACGCGTCCGGTGCGGCGGGTGTGTAGTTCGCTTGCAGGAACACGCCGGTGAAGATCAGCATCATGAGGAGCAGTGCAGCCAGACCGCCGAGTCCCCACGTGTAGATCCACTTCAGCGTCTGCTCGGGGATCCTCGCCGGGTGGACGTGGAGGACAAGCGTGTTGAGGACGAGTTTCGACCTGCCCCGGTCGTCCTTGGGCATGGCCGGCGGCGTCAGCCGCTTGCGTGCTCGATCGAAACTGGACTCATCCACGAGTCGGAGACTACCGAACGGCTTCCCCCAAGACGGGAAGAGCGCCATGAGAAGTCGATGAGATGAACCGCGAGTCCGGTGCGATTCCGTTCGTTGAGCATCCGTTGACATCTCGGTGAGACGTCTGGTGTGTTCTAGGGAAAAGAATCAGTGACAGATCGGCACGTGCCGGACAGATACAAACTGAAGGGTGCCCCACCGAACGGGGGGATCGGTCGATGACCGGCAGCGATCGGTGGGGCCCGGGGGGAAGGGCGGGAGGAAACGGTCATGCGATACGGCCTTGTCATCGCCGGAGTGCTGACGTTGGCGGCGCTGTCGATGGTCACCGCTGCCTGGCCGGGAATTGGCTCATCGGCCGGGCCGGCGGCGCCCTTCACCGTTCGACCCGCATCCAGCCAGATCGACGTCGGGGATGCAGAAACCGTTCCGCTCTTCGACCTGTCGAGTGTCGAGAAGGGCGACATCGTCGTCGCCTGCTTCCGGGCACGCATCGACGCCGGGTCACGCGACTCGAGTTCCGTGCGGCTCTTCTCGTCGGGCCTGCCCGAGATCGAGCACGCGCGACGCGTCGGCATTCACATCTCGAGTACTAATCCGATCGCGAGGAGCGATGCCACTCCGGGTGTCATCGACTGTGACGCGATTGAAGGTCCGCTCTCCCGATTGACGCTTCGTGAGGGATCGGTCGCCGACTACGCCTCGACCAGATTCGCCTACACGATCGGTGACCCACTCGGGCCGGTCGGACCGGGCATCAGCACGATTGCCATCAGGATCGCTCTCACATTCCCAGATGCGGTAGCCGTCGCCGGTGCTGCGGACCTTGTGGCGGGCTGGATCATCGAGACGCACTGATCACAGAGGGGACGCTCGGATGAGGTTCTTCCTGCAGCGAAGTGCCCCCTGCTTCGTCGCTGGCGCTCCTTCGCGTCCCTCCGTCCTTTGTCCGAGGGGACTTGTAGAGGGGATCGGCGAGTGGTCAGACGGTCGGGATTGACTCCGTTGCCGGTTGTCTTTCGATCAGGGCGAACAGGTCGTCGGGGCGGATGGGCTTCTCGAGCATCGCGTCCATACCGGCGTCGTGGCCGCGCTTCATGTTGGCTTGATCAGTGAATGCCGACACACCGACGATCAAGGGACGCTGGATCGATCCGGCATCCTGCGCTCGGATCACCCGGGTCGCTTCGAGACCGTCAACGCCAGGCATCATGATGTCCATGAGGATCACATCGAATGCGTCTCGCTCGAACGCGTCAACGGCTTCGGCACCGTCGCATGCAGACTGGGTGGAGTGTCCACGCTGATCCAGCATGCGGGTCATCAGAAAGCGACTCGTGGGGCTGTCATCGACCACGAGTACGCGCAGGCTCTTTCGCCCATCTCTCAACCAATGGCGCGTGACGAGTGTTGAAGTGTCTCCCGCTTCCACCAGTGCAGTTGTCGCCTTGATCGCTTCGATGAGATCACCCGGTTCCATCGGTTGAGGCAGATAGCCCCTGACCCCGTGTTCGCGACACCGTGCTGCATCGCCACGACGACCGGTCGACGCGATGACGATGACCGGTACGTCGGGGGCGAACTCCCGGAATCGATCGCAGCAGGAGAAGGAGTCATCAGTGGACGCAACGATCGCAAGCACCGGCACGATGGCTTTGTTGCCGTTGGTCTGTCTCGAAGCGATCCACTCCTCGACGCTGGAGTGCACGATGTACTGGAGCCCCGATTCACCGAGTGTCTTCACGATCGAGCGTCGGTCCTCGAGGGACTGCGCGATGATGAGGATGGGATCATCGAGCGGGGCACGGGTAGTGACGGTGGGGCGGGATCGGACTTCGTCGCCACCGATCTCGAGACGGATGGTGAACTGGATGCTCCCGATTTCATCGGCATCGTTGCCGACGGTGATGTGCCCACCCATTCGCGAGACGGTCTCCAGGGCGACCGGTATGCCAAGGACGCCTTGCCCTCGGAACTCTGAGAGGCCGTCACCCCCTGCAAGTTCGTTCGCTGCCGGGGAGGGTTCTCGGGGGGCGACACCGTCCATGGCGGCGACCTCGAAACGGAGGGTGGCGGTCTCCGGAGCGCTCTCTTCCACGTCGATCTTCAGCAGGATGCGACCGGACGAACTCCGCCGGGCGACGTTGTCAACGAACCTGACAAGCACGAGCCGCAGGCGGCCCGGGTCGCCGATGAGGGAATCCGGCACTTCAGAGGAGACTTCGTCGACGATCGTCACGCTGCTCGTAGAGGATGCCGATCCGGTGACTCGCTTCACACCCGCGATGAGCCCCCCCAGGCTGAACGGTGCAGAGTCGAAACGGAGGCGGCCCGATTCGAGCATCGAGAGGTCGTTGAGATCGTGTGCCAGCGTGAGGATGGTGGCGACGTGGTCTTCGATGGAGGCAAGCGACTCCACAGCATGGGTGGGGAGATCAGATCCCAGGGTGGTGCGGGCTGCGTTGAGAATCGCGTTCGCCGGGTCTCCGAGACGTTCGGCGATGTGAGAGAAGATCTGTGCCTTCGTCGGAGTTCCACCGTCGACGGCTACTCCGGCATTCGTCAATCGAGAAAGGGTCCGGCGCTCCTCAACGGCCTGGCGCAGACACTGATCCAGATGCTCCGACCCGATGCTGTCTTCGACGATGTAGCACGACGCACCGGCTCCGACCGCGGTCACCCCCGTGCCGTGGTCACCGGGTTCAGCAACGAAGATGATCGGAATGTGGAGGCCTTCGTCTGTGATTCGGGAAAGCAAGTCGAAGCCGGT
>JAMBLK010000284.1 GCA_023336855.1 Actinomycetes bacterium | reverse complement strand
GTAGAAGGATCGGTAGAAGAACACAGGAACCGGAAGATGGACCAACCGGAGGGGAGGGGGGCAGTGCCGGCCACGTTGATCCATTGGCCCTCCGTTGATACGGTGATCGTGTTGGCAGTGGAGGTGCCGTGGCGAGTCGGTTCAAGTTCGCGCAGGGCGCTTCGGAGATGGCCAAGGCACCAAGGAGCTGTTCTGCCAGTACGGGACGGGTTGGGGCTCCTGGCAACCGTCCGCGGCGATGGCGGGCCGCTACTTCGCCCTCCATCCGTGTCTTCGCCGCTGCAGGGTCCTGATCGGCGCCATCGTTCCTCGGCGCGTTCAGTCGGGCTCTTGACGACTTCCTGCGGATAGTGGTAAAGTTGATGTCAACTTCTCGTATCGAATGATTGACTGGATTGCATCGATGGCAGCCGTACCCATCGCAACAAATGTTCGCAATGCTGTCCTTGCGTCGCGTGAGCGGTTCTGGAAGCCGGAGGCCTTTCCGGGTGCTCCTCTGTCGGTGGCCAAGGCGCTGTCTCGTCTTGAGAAGGTTGGGGAGCTGAGACGCATCCGCCGCGGCTTGTACTGGCGCGGCGTGGTGACGCCGTTGGGGATGGCTCCGCCGTCGGCGATGAAGCTGACAAAGGAGCTGGTCGGAACGCGAGGCGTTGGTCCCGCAGAGGGGAGTGCTGCTCTTGCTTTGGGCTTGTCGACTCACGTGCCGCGCAGGGTGACGGTTGCCGTGCCGGGCCGGGTTCCTAAAAGCCCCGTCGAGACGGTCCGTCTTGTGAGTCGTAGTGCCTCGACGAAGCGCCTCGATGAACGGCTCCGGTCGGCAGAAGTGGCCCTGTTGGAGGTTCTGCGTGACTGGGATCGCTACGTAGATGAACCGACACCAGAGGCGTTCGATCGGATTGGGCACTTGATCGAAGATGGAGCGATCCGTGTTGCACGGGTGGTGGCTGCGTCCGAGACGGAGCCGGCGCGCAGTCGCAACCGATTGAGGAGCCTGCTACGAGCACTTGGTCTCGACGATGCCGCAGAGAGCGTTCCACCGGCTCGCAATGGGCAACTCTCAGAACCACAGGCGGCCTGACACCGTGTTTCGAAACCAGGCCATCTTCCAACCGACGATCGAAGCAGCAGGAGAGCGTCTCGGCATCAGCGCGACGGCGGTTGAGAAGGACTACTGGGTGAGCCAGGCGCTTCGCGTGCTTGGCGACGAGTTCCCAGATGACTTCGTCTTCAAGGGAGGGACGAGCCTCTCGAAAGCGTACGGCCTGATCGAGCGATTCTCCGAAGACATCGATCTGTTGATCATGGTGGGCCCCCAAGGCAGGGGAGCCGTCGACCGGCTGATGAAGGACATGGGCGCCGTTGTGGGACGCACCTTGGCGGCGACGTCGGTGTCGGAACACGCGGAGCGTGGCAAGCACCGAACGTATCGGATCGGCTACCCAACCGAGCGAGTCCAGACCACTGCGATCGAACCGTCTGTGCTGCTCGAAATGGGTGTTCGTGGTGGAGCCCAACCGTCCCGCCGGGTTGAGATCCACACGCTGCTGGGCGACGTCCTCGAAGATGCGGGCGCAGACGTCTCCAAGTTCCCGGATCTTGAGCGCTTTGCGGTGAACGTTCTGCATCCAGGTCGGACGTTGCTCGAGAATCTGTATGCGATCCATGCTGAAGCGCTCCGTCTCGCGGCAGATCCCACAGCGGCGGCGACGCCGCGGATTGGCCGTCACTTCTACGACGTCTCCCGGCTCCTCGCCACAGAAGAGGTGATCATGTTCCTTGCCGACGACGCCACAGTCCGAACGGTCCTCGATCACATCGAGGCCGTGTCACGCGAGCACTTCACCCGAGGTTCTGTCGACGAGCTCCGTCCGGAGGGTGGGTTCCGACAGAGCCAGGCGTTCGATGCCTCGTCCGAGGTCGCCGGCCGACTCCGTGTCGCCTACGAAACCGACATGGAAGACCTTTGCTACGGGACAGAGCCACTGCCGTCATGGGAGAAAGTCTGCGGGCAGGTCACAGCAAGCCCGGTATGATCCGCGGCGACCCAATGGATGTAGCCACGAGGCTGGCCATTGCGCCTTTGTTGAGGCCACGGATTCCCCGCCGAGTAGGTGGTCGATGCCGGCCTCCATCGCGCGTCCATCGCGGGAGAGGGCGGGATGGGACGGGAAACAGCGAGAATCGTTGAGAGGCGAAAGGCCAGTCGGGACAGGCGTTTCGAGCGTCTTCCCAGGTCAGCGGATCAGGCTCTCTAGGGCTCATAATCTGAAGGTCGATGCTTGGAGCCGGTTGCTCCGCTCCCGTGCTTTTCTGCCTCTGAGCCGGGGTTCGGTCATGAGGACAGGGATCCTCGGTGCCCTGGCGTCAAGGGATATGGTTCAAATCCCGCTCCCGCTACGAAGAAAGGCCCTGGGATACCTGCATTCTTGAGGGTGTTCTCGCGTCGCCGCCTGTAGACCAGAGCGTTCTTCTAG
>JAMBLK010000283.1 GCA_023336855.1 Actinomycetes bacterium | reverse complement strand
GTCGTTCGTGCTTACGTTCACAACAGTTGTGGTTTCGCACACAAACGGCGGAGGAATTCGGGTCGCTTCCGACCGTCCACGGCGACCGACAGACCGATTCACCGCCTACGACGGCTATCGTCTCGATTCGTCAAGGAAGTGGTACATGGAACGGGTATTGATCAAAGACGTCCTCGAGCGTGAGGACTACGGCGCCGAGGTGACCGTGGCCGGCTGGGTCCGGACCCGACGAGATTCGAAGGGCGGCTTCTCGTTCATCGAGCTCAACGACGGATCGATCCTCACCGGCCTCCAGATCATCGCAGACGGAGACCTGCCCAACTACGAGACCGGCGTCCTCCGCCTCACGATCGGGAGCGCCGTTCGGGTCACCGGCATCCTCGCCGAGTCCCCCGCCAAGGGTCAGCGTGTCGAGATCAAGGCGACCGGGGTTGAGCCGTTCGGATTCGCCGACCCGGAGACCTATCCCCTGCAGAAGAAGCGCGTCTCGTTCGAGCGTCTCCGCGAGATCGCACACCTCAGAGCCCGCACCGACACGATCAGCGCCGTTGCTCGCATCCGCAACTCCCTGTCGTATGCGACACACCGCTTTTACCAGGATCGTGGCTTCCTCTATCTGCACGCGCCGATCATTACGACCAGCGACGCCGAGGGCGCCGGAGAGATGTTCCGGGTTACAACCTTCGATCCTTCATCGGCCCCTCGCAACGAGGACGGCACCGTCGACTATGCGCAGGACTTCTTCGCTGCGCCGACGTTCCTCACTGTGAGCGGCCAACTCAACGCCGAGACGTACGCTCTCGCCCTCGATCGGGTCTACACGTTCGGCCCCACGTTCCGAGCGGAGAACTCGAACACCCGACGACACCTCGCCGAGTTCTGGATGATCGAACCGGAGGTGGCGTTCGCCGACCTCAACGACAACGCCGACCTCGCCGAGGATTACGTCAAGTACCTCATCCGATACGTCCTGGATCACAACATGACGGATCTCGAGTTCTTCAACAAATGGGTCGAAGAAGGTCTTCTCGACATGCTCACCGGCGTTGCCGAGAGCGACTTCGAGCGCATCACGTACACCCAGGCGATCGATCTCCTCGAGAAGGCGGACGAATCGTTCGAGTTCCCCGTCGGGTGGGGCGACGACCTGCAATCGGAGCACGAGCGGTATCTCACCGAGCAGGTGATCAAGAAGCCGGTGATCGTCACCGACTTCCCATTCGACTTCAAGGCCTTCTATATGCGGCGCAACGACGACGGCAAGACCGTTGCGGCGATGGACGTGCTCGTCCCGCAGATCGGTGAGATCGTCGGCGGGAGTCAACGCGAGGAGCGACTCGACGTGCTCGCCGACAGCATGCGCATCAAGGGGATGGACGAGGATCACTACTGGTGGTATCTCGACCTACGCCGCTTCGGAAGCGCCCCGCATGCCGGTTTCGGCCTCGGCCTCGAACGCGTGGTTCAGTTCACCACGGGGATGCAGAACATCCGTGACGTGATCCCGTTCCCACGGTCACCCCGCAACGCGGAGTTCTAGAGACACTCGCACAGACGCCTGGGTGGAACTGCTTGACCCGCTCCGCCTCCTCCGTCGGCACCTCCCCCTGAGGGGGAGGAAGTCCATTACGAGGCCGACAACACGTAGTCGCCCGACTCGTCGTCCCAGAGAAGATCGATGGAGCCGCCCGCAGCGGCCGCCTTGACGAACTGGAGGAATCCCGAGTAGCCGAGCTTCTTCTCTGAGAATCCGCTGTCTCGCTTCCTCAGCTCGTTCTTGAGACCCGATAGGGCGACCGGTGCCCCGCCCTTGCCGAGTTCCTTGACGGCGTCGTGGAGCAGACCGAAGCCTGCCTCCTCTCCCCTCCCCGATTTCGGGAACCGGACGACGGGGTCTCCCTGGGATCCTTCGTGGTCGAGCTCGACGACGCCGCGGTCTGCGAGGTTGCGTATCAACTCTCCGAAGGCGCGGAATCCGTAGTCCGTCTCGGTGAACGTGGAGTCCTTGCGGAGCAGTGCCCGCTTCAGGCTCGATGCTCTGACATCCCCATTTCCGGCACGGATGAGGCCGGCAAGGGTCGGCACCAGCACCGCATCGGGTGTCTCTGCAGATGGGGCAGGCGCCTTCTCCCTGGTGGGACGTTCTTTCTTCGGGCTGCGATCCGGGATGTCGACACCGGATAGCTTCTCGTAGAACAGGAATTCGTCGCAGGCCGCCGGGAGCAGCTTCGATGTCGAGTCCTTCAACCCCACACCGATGACCCTGCGGTTCAACTCTCGCAGCTTGTGGACGAGGGGTGTGAAGTCCGAATCGCCGGTGCAGAGGACGAACATCGTGATGTAGTCGCGCTCGAAGGCGAGCTCGACGGCGTCGACGGCCATCTTGATGTCGGCCGCGTTCTTGCGGACCGCTCCCCTGCGCTGTGGGATCTCGATCAGCTCGATCTGGTTGTCGGTGAGCATCCGACGGTCCTTGTCGAAGAAGGTCCAGTCTGCGTAGGCGCGCCGTACGACGACACGGCCCCTCTCAGCGAGGGCGTCGGCGACGGGTTTGAAGTCAAATTGGATGCCGAGGTCCTCCCGAGCGCCGATCGCGAGGTTCTCGTAGTCAATGAACAGGCCGATGCGTTCTTCTTCCAT
>JAMBLK010000282.1 GCA_023336855.1 Actinomycetes bacterium | reverse complement strand
TGCATCCACTGCCGGGCGATCCTCGTTCCCTGAACATTCGCACAGGTCCTGATTCCAACCTCTGCTCACGACGGCTCAGGCTCGACATTCGGTCGATCGTTGATTCGCCAGGCCCTCCACGCCATTCGAGAGGCAAGCAGCAGAAGGAAGATCCCGAACATTCGACGCAGAAGATCCGGGTCCAGTCGGAGGGCAATCTGCGCACCGAAGACAGCGCCAATGATGCCGGCAAGACCGATCGGTATCGCAAGAGGCCACCGGACGTTTCCCCGACGAGTGTGTGCGATCGTCGCGACGATCGCGGTTGGGAAAATGACTGCCAGCGAGGTGCCCTGAGCGATGTGCTGATCGAATCCGAAGAGCACGACCAGGGCAGGAACAAAGATGATGCCGCCACCAAGACCGAGGGAGGCGGCGATCGCTCCGGCGAAGAGGCCGAGGACGATGAGCGCGATGATCTCCAACATGATCAGATCACCATCCTGATCCCCGCGATGGCGAGGACGAAGGCGAACGTGACGGCGAGAACTCGCTCGTTGACTCGCTCCGCGATCCACGCACCGCCCCAGGCACCGACGACGGATCCGATGAGGATGAGTCCGGCCGCCCGCCAATCGACGTTCCCGCCGATGCCGAACGCGATCATGGCAGCAGCGGAAGAAGCAACGATCGTCGCTGTTGATGTGCCGGACGCCTCCCTTTGAGAGACAGCCAGCCAGAGGACGAGGCCAGGGACAACGATGACGCCACCACCGACGCCGAAGAGGCCGGCGATGGTGCCGGCGATTGCTCCAAGAGCGAGAGATTTGATCAGGACGGGGTTCACGAGCAGGGAAGGTACTCGCTTCTGCCCTCCATATCTAGAAAGTCCACATCGTTAGCCTCCCATATCGATGAAGACTCTCATACCGCTATTCCTCGCGCTGGCCTTGGTGTCGGCAGCCTGTGGTGCCTCTGAAGAGGATCCGGAATCCTCACCTCCCGCTGTCGTTGCCGGTTGGGCAGAAGCCGTGGAGGCGAGGGATTTCGATGCCGCGACGGGAGCGGTGTTCGAACCGTCGATGGTGATCGTGCTCGCAGCGGAGAACAACCTGCCCGCGGCCGAGACGGCTGCGATGCTCGCAGATGGCGTGACGCCCGCGGTGGCTGCCGCTTACTGGTCATCGTTCCGAGACGGATTCGACGCGTTCGCCGGTCGTCCCATCTCAACGCTCAACGTTGGTGCGTCGGAAGAGCTCGAAGCAGGTGACGTTCGGTGGGCTGTGGTCACGGTGAGAGCGCAAGAGGACGCGTCTGCTCCTGTGTTCACACGTGATGAAGGCGGCTGGTTCGTCGACCTCGTCGCAAGTCTTGCTCCCGGGTTCATCGAACCTCTCGCCGCCTATCTCGAGTCGCTCCCTGCCGACGCCGACGGTGACGCGGTGCGCCAGGCGTACGTGGACGTCGTGATCCCTGCGCTGTGGGCCGCGATCGATGCAGGGGGCCACGATGATGACTTCACCCGTCGGGCCCTTGCCCTGATCGAAGCGGCGGGCGCCTAACTTTCGAGCGAGCGCAGTTCAGGAAGCACCTCAGCTCCGAGCATCGCGATCGTCGCCTCCTGATCGAGCGATGTCGTCTGAATCGTGACGACATCCGCACCGATTTCGGTGACAAGCGGCCGGTAGGCGGCCACGTAGTCGTGTGCCTCGGAAACGATGCTGTAAGCGGAGAGGATCTCGTTCCGGTCGAGTTCGTCGGCTCGTTGACGCAGGTCCGCCGGGTCGACGGCCTCGAGACGGCCGGGGGCGCGCAGCCCTCTCCACGCCCCGAGTGCTTTCCATGCCTCATCATCTGAGGTGGCTCGGACTGTCCAGCGACTTGCGGCGATCGTCGGGGGACGGCGGCCGGCTTGGAATGCGGCTTCACGAGCGGGGTCGATGACCTTACTCAGCGTGGTTTCGGGGTCTCGTACGGAGGTGATGATCCCTTCTGCCATCGTGGCGGCGAGAGCCGCCGACTTCGGTCCACCCGCCGCCATCCAGATAGGGAGATCGGAGATCGGGGGGCTGTAGAGCTTCGCCCGGTCGGTTCGATAGAACTCCCCGTCGTACGTGAGTTTCTCGCCGTCGAGAAGACGTCGCATGATCTCGAGCGCCTCGCGCATGCGGGCGGCCCTCTCCGCGTACTTGGGGAAGGCATAGCCGAGGGGGCCCTCGTTGAGATTCTCACCCGTTCCGACGCCAAGCCGGAACCTCCCGCCCGAGAGGCGGTCGATCGTTGCAGCGGCTTGGGCGACAACGGCCGGGTGATAGCGGAACAGGGGAGTGGTGACCGCCGTGACGAGTTCGACCCGTTCGGTCGCGACGGCGATGGCACCAAGCGTCGAGAACGCGTACCCGGAGGCAGACACGTCGTCGACCCAGGGGTGGAAATGCTCCGACACCATGACGGCATCGAACCCCGCTTCCTCGGCCAGCACAGCATGCCTGACGATGTCTTCGGGCTGGAACTGCTCGTGTCCGCAGAAATAGGCGAAGCGCGTCATGGGACCTCCTGATTCAAGTGCACCTTAGAGAACAAGCTACTCGTGTAACCTCCCCGCCGTTCTCGATATCCAATCTACGGCCTACAAATGGGAGAAGAATGTCCGTCAACAAACTCGCCGCTGAGCTGCTCGGTACGTACGTACTCGTGCTCGGTGGTACCGCAACGATCCTTTCGGCTGCCGCCGGTGGTGCACCATCGAACATCCTCATCGTCGCGTTTGGCTTCGGTCTTGCATTGATGGCGGGTCTCTACGCCTTCGGTGAGGTCTCCGGTGGGCACTTCAACCCCGCAGTGAGTCTCGCGATGGTTCTCGACAAGCGCCTCGATCCGATGTCCATGGCCGGATACTGGGTTGCGCAACTCGTCGGCGCCACACTTGCATCGCTCACGCTCCTCATCGCAACAAGCACAGAAGCCGTTGCCAGCACCATGACGACGTTCGGCCAGGGTATCGAGGCATGGGAAGCGTTCCTGTTCGAAGTCGTGTTCACCGCGATCTTCCTTGCCGTGATCTTGAAGGTCACGAAGAGCGAGAACTCGGGCAAGACGGCCTTCCTCGGAATCGGCCTCACCTTGACGATGATCCACCTTGTGCTTATCCCGTTCACCGGAACATCCGTGAACCCCGTCCGGTCTCTCGGCCCGGGCATCGTGGGTGGCGTTTGGACGGACCAGTGGGTGTACTGGATCGCTCCGCTCGTCGGCGCCGCACTCGGCTGGGGCCTCTACAAGCTCGTGACCTCCGGCGACACCGAGTAGTCAGAAACTGAACTCAACGTGATGAGGGGTCGTCTCAGGACGGCCCCTCGCTCATGTGGGCTTGCGACCGGCCCGGGTACGCGCCGAGGGCGATCACACCAGCAGCGAAGAGCAGAACGACCCACCATCGCATGAGGCCCTCCTCGGGCACGAAACCGATTACCACACCCACCGAAATCGCCGTGAGCGATGCGATCACGCCGAACGCGAGGACCGCCGCGTTCGGACTCGGTGCCGTCCTCACCCTGGGCTCGAATCGTCCGAAGATCGCAACCACCCCGACGAGAGACATCGTCAACACGGCGATCCAGACCGGACGGGTGAGCCACCAGGCGACGGTCAGCGGTTCGAACGTGAAACCGATACCGACACCGTATCCGATGAGGACGATGATCGCCAGCGTCGGAAGGTGCCAGACGTAGACGGTCATCATCACGGCATGGAAACCTACGACGGCGGTCCACGGGCGGCTCCGCTGCATGAATCGCTGCGCAATCGGCTCTGCAAGGCGAACCACTCCGTACTGCAACAGAGAGAGCAGTACCAGCACGCCGGTAGGAGGGAGGGTGTTGTTCTCAGTCGCGCCGGGAACACCGACCATGGAGACGGGGTAGGGGCCCCACAGTGTCAGGAGGAGAAGCGCTGCGAGAGTCACGGGAATCGCAGCGATGAGGATGGTTGATCGGGGGCGGGAACGCTCCGTAGACCATCCGAATCCGAGCTGGTGGGCTGTGATCCAGACGGCACCGAAGTTGAGCCATCCGATCCAATCGAGGTCCGTTGCGAACCGCACGGTGTCAATGGAGAACGAGAGGACGACACCGGCGGCCACCGTCCACCAGCCGAATCGGTTCCACAGCGGAATCATGACCGGGACCGCCAGGATCACCAGCAGGTAGACCGC